>NZ_JBFUBH010000047.1:0-21771 GCF_056405855.1 Pararhizobium sp. P1_E7
CCACATGGCTACGCAGTAGTTGTTGGAGACGTGCGCGGTACCGGTGCGTCCTTTGGCGTCTGGCCCGGCCACCGTTCTCGCGAGGAGATCCTGGATTTCAGCTACATTTTGGACTGGATCGCAGCACAACCCTGGTCCACTGGTAACGTGCTGGCGTACGGCATGTCTTACACGGCTAACTCCGCAGATCTGATCGCCTCGCGAAATCACACGGCGCTGAAGGGAATCGTGCCCAGATATGTCGACTACGATATCTTCTTTGAGACCTGGCCCGGCGGTGCTCCCAACCTCACACTCGACAGGTGGAGCGAGTTGGTCGAATCTCTGAACAGGGACAAGAATAGCGAAATCAATTCTAATCGGGCCGGCAACCTTCGCGCGGGCATTCGTCCAGTTGGAAGTGAGGCTGAGTTGGCTGCTGCCTTGCTCGAGCATGGGCAGGCGCCCCAGTTCTTGTCCGTGAGCAAAGTCACATCTAAGGACGAATGGTTGAGCGAGGTCTCGGGGTTTGACTTTTCACCGCAAGCAGCCGCGCACCTGATCTCTAAGTCTGGCGTTCCGATACAAAACTGGAGCAGTTGGTTCGATTCCGGATCGGCGCAGGGCTCGATTCGGCGATTTCTGCTTCAGTCAAATCCGATGAATGTCATCATCGGTCCCTGGAACCACTGCGGCCGCAAAGCCTACGACCCGCTCCGCCCCGACGTTGACGATCTCGTTCCAACCATGGCGAGCCAGCAGGCAAATGACATTCGATTCATGAATCGCTGCTTCATTGGCGAAGCTGCAAACCAGCCCGATAAAGTCATCCACTACTACACCTGCGGGGAGGGCGTCTGGAAATCGACCCGTTCGTGGCCAGTTCCGGCTGTGCGCCAACGCTGGTACATGGCGAATGGCTCGCGCCTGACTTCCTCGCCCGACGAAAGCGGCTTCGACACGCTGCAGGTCGATCGTGAGTTCGGGGACGTGCTCTCAAACAGGTGGGACACGAACGGCGGAATTGGGACTTGGGAGGTGGATTACGGCGATCGGCAACAGTTTGCAGCCGCACGCCTGACCTACACCAGCGCACCGTTAGAACGAGACCTCGAAATCACCGGGCACCCGATTGTGGAGTTGAATGTTTCCTCGACGCGCGAGGATGGTACCTTCTTCGTCTATCTGGAAGCGGTAAGGCCGGATGGGGTTTCCTGCTATCTCACAGAGGGCCAACTGCGCGGCCTGCATCGAAAAGTCTGGAACAGCTCGCCCTTCGCTGTACTGGGCCCGCAGCAGAGCTTTCTGAAAAGTGACGCCGAACCGCTTACACCGGGCGAGCCGACAATCCTGACCTTCACCTTACTTCCTATATCGGCACTCCTTCCAGCCGGCTACAGTTTAAGGGTGTGCCTTGCGGGAAGCGAGAGCACGACGTTCGCCAATGTGCCCGCAGACGGAGAAGCGCCGGAGCTCAAATTCCTTCGCGGTCCGGACGGTTGCTACATTGACTTGCCAATTGTCGAGCGGTGATCGCCTATCCTGTTTTTTTGGGTAGCCGGGTGCGCCTCATGGAAGATGGACTGAATTTCGACTATGCGAGCTGTGTTTGGCGGAAGAGTTCGTTGAGATCACGGTCGAAATGCTCCCACCATCCTCGAGGGCCGTTGCACGTGGATCGATTTGAACACGCGCCAATGACTCTTGCGAGTTGTGGCGAGAACCACTTCATCTTGCGACAAGGGAATCGGTCATTCCGCGCATGGTGAACGTATTCGCGCAAACATCTTGTCACATCTCAATTGATGGCGGCTGGACGGCAGCGTAGTGTTTCATTCGCGCGTCCGCGAATACGGCGGAGCGCGAGGGTTACGCAAATCAAAAGGACTCAGGATTCTATTGGAAAGGCGAACCCAGCTTTGACGCGATCCATGACCACCATCGTCTTGAAGCCCTTGATATCGTTGTTCTCGTAGAAGAAGCGCCGCGTGAACTGTTCGTAGTCTTCCATATCCTTTGCGGTGACGATGAGGAGGAAGTCGGCATCGCCCGTTACATAGTATCCGATCATGACCTCCCGCGTGCTCCTGATTGCCGACTTGAAGCGATCAATGATGTCAGCGCGCTCGCGCTCAAGCGATACCAGAACCACGACGGTGACCTGCCTGCCGACTGCCTTTGGTGAGACGATCGAAACGTCGGCTTCGATGACGCCTTCGGCGCGCAGGCGCTTGAGGCGGCGCTGACATGCAGTCGGGGAGAGGTTAACCCGCTCGGCAAGTTCCTCGGACGTGAGCCTGTTGTTCTTTTGAACAGCATCGAGAAGCGCAATGTCGGCGCGATCGAGTTCCATGGTTGAAGAATCCTGCAAAGGGTTTTGCGTTACGCAGAATTCCTGCATAGACTGCATCACATTCGCCGTCAATCTGCATCAGTTCGGCTGCACATTGGCGTCATCGAATTGAGGTGTGGAACATCCGGCTGGAGCGCATCGCGCGGCCTCTGCTGTTCGCCACAACAAGATGATCGCCACGCTACGGGTAAGGATATTATAATGACCATCAACATCCAGGACATCGCTGAGAAGGATCGCAACTCGGTCCTGCATCCGTTCACGCAGCTGAAGGACTTTGCCAGCGGCAAGCTTGGCGAGCCGACGATCGTTGAGACGGGCAAGGGCATCCGCATCCAGGACGCCTACGGCAATCAGCTGATAGATGGCTTTGCCGGCCTTTACTGCGTCAATGTCGGCTATGGCCGTACCGAGGTGGCCGAGGCGATTTCGCGTCAGGCCTACCGGCTTGCCTATTACCACTCCTATGCCGCCCACACGACCGACGAACTGGCGATCCTGTCAGACCGTCTGGTGAAGATGGCGCCGGGCAAGATGAGTAAAGTGTTCTACGGCATGTCTGGTTCGGACGCCAACGAGACCCAGGCCAAGCTCGTCTGGTACTATAACAACCTTCGCGGCAAGCCGACGAAAAAGAAGATCATCTCGCGCGAGCGCGGCTATCACGGCTGCAGCGTCGTCTCKGGCTCGATGACCGGCATGAGCTTCTACCACGACCACATGGACCTGCCGCTGCCGCAGATCACCCATACCGGCGTGCCGCATCACTACTGGGGCGCCAATCCCGGCGAGACCGAGCGGGAATTCTCCGCGCGCCGCGCTGCCGAGCTCGATCAGCTCATCGAGCAGCTTGGTCCTGACAATGTCGGTGGTTTCATTGCCGAGCCGGTGCTCGGTACCGGCGGCATCACGCCGCCGCCGGAAGGCTATTGGGATGGGATCCAGAAAGTGCTGAAGAAGCACGACGTGCTGCTGATCGCCGACGAAGTCATTACCGGCTTTGGCCGTACCGGCTCGATGTTCGGATCGCAGCATTATGGTATCGAGCCGGACCTGATCACCGTTGCCAAGGGTCTGACCTCTGCCTACTTCCCGCTTTCGGCCGCGATCGTCGGCGAGAAGGTCTACAAGGTGCTGGAAGACGGCGCGGATCGCGTCGGTGCCTTCTCGCACGGCTACACTTATTCCGGCCATCCGATCGGTGCCGCTGCTGCCAATGCGGTGCTCGACATTGTCGAGAAGGAAGATCTGCCCGGCAACGCCCGCAAGGTTGGTGCCTATTTCCAGGCGCAGCTCAAGGAGAAGTTCGCGCAGCTGCCGATCGTCGGCGAAGTGCGTGGCGTCGGCCTGATGGGCGCCATCGAGTTCGTCGGGGACCGCGACAACAAGACCCGCTTCGATCCGTCGCTGAAGGTCGGTGCGCGCGTCTCCAAGGCCGCTCGTGACCGCGGGCTGATTGCCCGCGCCATGCCGCATGGTGACATCCTCGGCTTTGCACCGCCGCTGGTCACCACCAAGGCAGAGATCGACGAGATCGTCTCGATTGCCGAGAAGGCCGTTCGCTCTGTCATGGATGAATTGGTTCGCGACGGCCAGAAGGTCTGATCGGGAACTTGAGCCATGGCGGCCGGTCATACCGGTCGCCTAAGGTTTGCCATCAACGCTGCATCAAAAAGCCGAAACGGGGCAAGGGCGGAAGCCTTGCCTTGCAGGACAAACTTGGCCTCCAGACAGGAGGTCTATCATAGGAAAGCTGGCCACATGACTGCCGCCAAACTCCATATCAAAACCAGCCTGGCGCCGATCTCTGTTCACAGCCCTTATGATGGGTCTCTTCTTGGGTCGGTTGAGGCAACCGATCCTGCCGAGATCGATCGCCTGCTGGAAACCGCCCGCCGCGGCGCCGCGGTCTCGCGCAATCTGCCCAGGCATGAACGTGCAAGCATACTGGAGGGTGCCGCACGGATCGTCGAAAGCCGTCGCGATGTCTTTGCCGAGACCATCGTGCGCGAAGCCGGAAAGACGATTATCCAGGCACGCAAGGAAGTCAGTCGCTGTGTCAACACGCTGAAGCTTTCGGCGGAAGAGGCAAAGCGCAACGCCGGCGAGATCGTGCCCTTCGATGCCTATGTCGGCTCGGAACAACGCCAGGGCTGGTTCACGCGCGAGCCGCTCGGCATCATCACCGCCATCACGCCATACAACGATCCTCTGAACCTTGTCGCTCACAAGCTCGGGCCGGCTATCGCCGGCGGCAACGCGGTGCTGCTCAAGCCATCGAACCTGACACCGTTTTCCGCGATCAAGCTGGTCGAAGCACTGCGCGAGGCGGGGTTGCCTTCGGAGGTCATTACCGTCGTTCACGGCCACAGAGAGCTGGTGACCGCGATGATCGCTGCGCGCGAAGTGCGCATGGTCTCCTTCACCGGCGGCTTTGCCACAGGCGAGGCGATCAGCCGCACGGCTGGCCTGAAGAAGCTCGCCATGGAGCTCGGCGGCAATGCCCCGGTTATCGTCATGAATGACTGCAACTTCGACAAGGCCGTCGAAGGTTGCGTCTCCGGCGCGTTCTGGGCCGCCGGTCAAAACTGCATCGGCGCCCAGCGCATCTTGGTTCAGGCCGAGCTCTATGATCGCTTCCGCGATGCCTTTGTTGCAGCCACGAAGAAGCTCAAGGCAGGGGATCCCTTGCAGGAGGACACCGACGTCGGTCCTATGATCTCCAAACAGGTTGCGGAACGCACCGAAGCAGCCGTCAATGAAGCCATCAACGCAGGCGCCATGCTGCTCTGCGGGCACCGCCGTGAAGGATCCCTGTATCATCCGACAGTGCTGGAAGGCGCGCCTCTGACCTGCCGCCTGTGGCATGAGGAAGTGTTTGCGCCGGTCGTCATGCTTGCTCCCTTCGACACGCTCGATGAGGCGATCGAGATGGCCAACGCTCCGGACTACAGCCTGCATGCCGGCATCTTCACCAACGATCTCAATGTTGCGCTCGACGCAGCCAAGCGGATCGAGGCAGGCGGGGTGATGATCAACGATAGCTCCGACTACCGTTTCGATGCCATGCCGTTCGGCGGCTTCAAATACGGCAGCATGGGCCGCGAAGGCGTGCGCTTCGCCTACGAGGACATGACCCAGCCAAAGGTCGTCTGCATCAATCGGGGGTGAGAGGGTCCCATCAGCCGATCTGGCTGCAAACCTAGATGAGCGGGCCCGAAATCCCGTGAACTGCATAATTGAGGGAGATTATGGATAAGACTTATGAGAACCCGCAAGCAGCTCTCGAAGGCCTGCTGTTCGACGGGATGTTCATTGCGGCTGGCGGGTTTGGCCTCTGCGGTATTCCGGAGCTGTTGATCGATGCAATCCGCGAGGCCGGCACCAAGGACCTGACGATTGCTTCCAACAATTGCGGCGTCGATGACTTTGGTCTGGGCGTGCTGCTGAAGAGCAAGCAGATCCGGAAGATGATCTCGTCCTATGTGGGCGAAAACGCCGAGTTCATGCGGCAATATCTGAGCGGTGAACTGGAGCTCGAATTCAATCCGCAGGGAACGCTGGCCGAACGCATGCGCGCCGGCGGCGCGGGCATCGCCGGCTTCTACACCAGGACCGGCGTTGGCACTGTGGTTGCCGAGGGCAAGGAGTTGAAGACCTTCGACGGCGAGACGTATGTGCTCGAGACCGGCATCGTCGCTGACCTGTCGATCATCAAAGCCTGGAAAGCAGACACGTCAGGCAATCTCGTCTTCCGCAAGACGGCCCGCAACTTCAATCCGCCAGCCGCCACCTGCGGGAGGATCTGTGTCGCCGAAGTCGAGGAAATCGTGCCGGCCGGCAGCCTCGATCCCGATCAGATCCATCTGCCGGGAATCTACGTTCACCGCCTGATCCAGGGTGAGCACGAGAAACGCATCGAGCAACGCACGACGCGCGCGGCGGCTTGAGAGCAGGGGGAAGAGACAAGATGGCTTGGGACAGGAACCAGATGGCAGCTCGGGCTGCCCGCGAACTACAGGACGGCACCTACGTCAATCTCGGCATCGGCATTCCGACACTGGTCGCCAATCACATTCCCGACGGCGTGCATGTGACGCTGCAGTCGGAGAACGGCCTGCTCGGCATCGGTCCGTTTCCGACCGAAGACAAAATCGACGCCGACCTGATTAATGCCGGCAAGCAGACGGTGACGGCACTGCCTCACTCGGCCTTCTTCGACTCGGCGCAAAGCTTCGCGATGATCCGCGGCGGCAAGATCGCCATGGCCATCCTCGGCGCCATGGAAGTGTCAGAGAACGGCGACCTCGCCAATTGGATGATCCCTGGCAAACTGGTCAAGGGCATGGGCGGCGCCATGGATCTGGTCGCAGGCGTCAAGCGGGTTGTCGTCGTCATGGACCACACCAACAAGGCGGGCGAATCCAAGGTGCTGAAGGCCTGCACGCTTCCGCTCACCGGCAAAGGCGTGGTTGACCGGATCATCACCAACTTTGGCGTTCTCGACGTTGTCGACGGTGGCCTGAAGCTTGTGGAACTCGCCGATGGGGTGACCGACAGCGAACTGCGGGCGGCGACAGACGCCACGATTGTCAACTGATCCGGATCTCGTCGGGCAGATCCCGAACCCATTGGATCATCGAACTGCGGAGGAACTGCCATGAGCATCCCATCCATCGTCATCGCCAGCGCCGCCCGCACCGCGGTTGGTTCGTTCAAYGGTGCGTTTGCCAATACGCCAGCGCATGAACTCGGCGCCGCCGTCGTCAAGGGCGTGCTGGAGCGCGCCGGTGTCGAAGCCGCCGAAGTCGATGAGGTGATCCTCGGTCAGGTTCTGTCCGCCGGCGAGGGCCAGAACCCGGCCCGCCAGGCCGCAATGAAGGCGGGTATTCCGCAGGAAGCGACCGCCTGGGGCATGAATCAGCTCTGCGGCTCGGGCCTGCGTGCTGTCGCGCTCGGCATGCAGCAGATTGCAACCGGCGATGCGAAAATCATTGTTGCCGGTGGCATGGAATCGATGTCGATGGCGCCGCACTGCGCGCACCTGCGCGGCGGCGTCAAGATGGGCGACTTCAAGATGGTCGATACTATGATCAAGGACGGTCTGACCGATGCCTTCTACGGCTATCACATGGGCACGACGGCGGAAAACGTCGCGAAGAAATGGCAGCTGACGCGCGAGGATCAGGACCAGTTTGCGCTCGCCTCGCAGAACAAGGCCGAGGCCGCCCAGAAGGCCGGTCGCTTTGCCGACGAAATCATTCCCTTCCTCGTCAAGGGCCGCAAGGGCGACGTCACCGTCGACCAGGACGAATATATCCGCCATGGCGCAACGCTGGAATCGATGACCAAGCTACGCCCGGCCTTCGACAAGGAAGGCACCGTAACCGCCGCCAATGCTTCGGGCCTGAACGACGGCGCGGCTGCAACCCTTCTGATGAGTGAGGCCGAGGCAGGTCGTCGCGGCATCCAGCCGCTGGCGCGCATCGTTTCCTGGGCAACGGCCGGCGTCGATCCGCAGATCATGGGCACAGGCCCGATTCCGGCATCGCGCAAGGCCTTGGAAAAGGCCGGTTGGTCGGTTGCCGATGTCGAGCTCGTCGAGGCAAACGAAGCGTTCGCGGCACAGGCCTGCGCGGTCAACAAGGATCTTGGCTGGGATACGTCGATCGTCAACGTCAATGGCGGTGCGATTGCGATCGGACATCCGATCGGCGCGTCGGGCGCCCGCGTTCTCAACACGCTCATGTTCGAGATGAAACGCCGCAGCGTGTCCAAGGGCCTTGCCACTCTGTGCATTGGCGGCGGCATGGGCATCGCGATGTGCATCGAAGCGATCTGAAAGGAGGGTGCGTCATGGCCGGGGCCGAGTTCCGTCTTTGCGATGTATCGCTTGACCGGTCGTCCGGTGGCCAGGACGCGCGAGTTGAACGGGAACAGGCGATCGCCATCATTGATCTCCTAGAATGCAACACCTTCATCCCTGTCGGGCACAAGGGCGGCCCCTATCGCCTCAAGATCGAAACCACCGACGGACGGTTGGCGCTGCATGTTGCCGATGACAACGGGGTGCATGTCGTCAGCCACTATCTCTCGCTCACTCCTTTCCGGCGGCTGATCAAGGATTACACTCGTATCTGCGAGAGCTATTACGATGCGATGTGCCGACCCGGGCCAGAGCGGTTGGAGGCGATCGATATGGGCCGCCGTGGCATCCACAACGAAGCGGCCGAGCTTTTGAGCGAGCGTCTCTCCTCCAAAGTCAGCATCGACAAGGACACGGCGCGTCGCCTGTTCACGCTGGTTTATGCGCTCCTCGCCCGCAATGTCGAACATAGGATTCTCTCGAATTGAACAGCTAGATCGTTGACCTGCCGGACGGTGGTTGGCGCCCCGGTCAATAACCTTGGAAGGAAGTACCAAGTGCATGCAACGTCACAACAGCCGACGTGGGTCGGCAAACATCAGGCTCGAACCGATGCTTCTCAAGCTGTGAGGCGCGCGTGATGCAGGTCAGTTCCGCAGGCTTCCTCGAAAGCGTCGACCAGAACTTCCGCCATGCCATGTCTTTTCTTGATCTGCCGGAAGGACTGGCAGAGCGGATCATCCAGTGTAACTCGACCTACACGGTCCGTTTCGGTGTGCGCCTGCGCGGCCGCATGTACAGCTTCATCGGTTGGCGCTCGGTCCACAGTGAGCATTGCGAACCTGTGAAGGGCGGCATTCGCTATGCGTCCAATGCCGATGCCGAGGAGGTCGAGGCGCTCGCTGCATTGATGACGCTAAAGTGCTCGCTCGTCGATGTGCCCTTCGGCGGCTCCAAGGGTGCGCTGAAGATCGATCCGCGCGAATGGACGCCGCAGGAACTCGAGCGCATCACCCGCCGCTTTACCCAGGAACTGAACAAGCGCGGCCTCATCGGTCCGGGTGTCAACGTTCCGGCTCCCGACATCGGAACCGGCGAACGGGAAATGGCCTGGATGATGGATGAGTTCCGCCGCGCCAATCCGACCGATGTCGTCAATGCACGTGCTTGCGTCACCGGTAAGCCGCTTTCCAAGGGTGGAATTGCCGGGCGCACGGAAGCCACGGGCAGGGGGGTGCAATTCGCCATTCACAGTTTCCTTCGGGATTCCCGAACCGCGGGCCTGGAGGCCCGGCGCGATCTCAAGGGCGCATCCGTCATCGGGCAAGGCTTCGGCAATGTCGGCTATCACGCCGCCAAGTTCTTGTCCRAAGAGGATGGCGCACGCATCACCGTTGTTGCAGAGCGCGACGGCTATGTGGCCAATCCCGAAGGCCTTCCCATCGAGGCGCTGAAGCAGCACCAGATCCGCACCGGCAGCATTCTCGGCTTCGAAGGCGCCAGGTCCTTTGCCGGCGACATGACCGGTATCGAACAGCGCTGTGACGTTCTCATTCCGGCGGCGATGGAAAATGCCATTCATGCCGACAATGCCGAGCGCATCAAGGCGCACCTCGTCGTCGAAGCAGCCAACGGTCCCGTCACCTTCGAGGCTGACAAGATCCTTCGCTCCCGCGGTGTGACCATTCTTCCCGATCTCTATGTCAATGCAGGCGGTGTCGTCGTCAGCTACTTCGAATGGGTCAAGAACCTGACGCACATCCCCTTCGGGCTGATGGAGCGGCGGCGGCGCGAGCGGCGCAACCAGACGATTGCCACAGCGCTCGAGCGGATGACTGGCAAGGAGTTCCCCGCCGACATTCGCGACGAGTTCCTTGAAGGCGGCGCGGAGATCGACCTCGTTCGTTCAGGCCTCGAAGATGTCATGCGCAGTACCTGGGCCCGCATCGGCGATCTTCTTGAGAAGCAACCGGAGCTTGGCGATTATCGCACAGCGGCTTATGTCGCCTCCATTCGGCAGATCGCGGAAGCCTATGAAGCGATCGGCATCTGACCCGACATACCAAGGACATAGCCGTCGGGCTAAGAACAGGATCCCGACGGCCTTCTTGATGTGACCCGTGCCGGGTGTCAGCTGGGAAACCGGCACGTTCGACTCTTTTTTTGACAGAGAGAATGAAATGCCTGCCTTTGATAAATTTGTAGCTGCGCTTGCGGAAAACGATCAGCTCAATGCTGCCTTCGCAGCATTGGGCGCTGACGAAACAGGTCTTAGGCGTAAAGCTGTTCACCCTTACGGCAAGCGACACGACCAGAAATGCTTCGGAGCGCATCTATTCCAACATGCCGGAGGTCTATCCCGCAACCGGCACCAAGCCTTACGGCGACGCCCTTTGGTCGGATATTGTTCTGAAGCAACGACGCACCTTCGTCGCAAACACTATCACCGACATTGCCGAAGTGTTCGCCGATCACCAACTGATCAAGTCGCTTGGCTGCGGGTCAATCATCAATATTCCGATCGTTGTCGACGACGAAGTCATCGGCACAATCAACTGTTTGAACGAGGCGGGCTATTACAGCCAAGACCGATTACAGGCTGCAGAAGCACTCAAGCTGCCCGCTGCCACCTGCCTGCTTCTTCATAACAATCTGAAGAGACGGAGCCGCAAATGACCATTTAGGCTGTTCCACAACGCCCTGACTGACATCAAATGCGACGATGTCGGCCGCGCATCGGGCAACCGGCGCCGAACGCACCCTTCACGACCAGAACCTGTTTGATCGCGCGCAAAACATCCCCGTCATTTACGAACCAAGTTTTGTTTGAGCAGGGAACAGGCCCTCCTAATCGGAGACTTTGAAAGTCAGAGATCATGCAGCGCGACGACGTTTCCCAGTCCACCCCAACGACCCTCGCCCCCCTGGCCAACGCGGCGTTTCGTTCGGTCTGGGCATGCCAACAGATCGCTAATCTCGGATGGCTCGTGCAAACGGTCGCCATCAGCTGGCTCATGGCAACGATTCCCGCTTCCGATCTGATGGTCGCGCTGGTGCAGGCATCGACGACATTACCGGCGTTCTTTCTCTCGATTTTCGCCGGAGCGATTGCCGATAGTTACAGCCGCCGCTCGGTGATGCTTGCTGGTCTGTCTTTGATCGCGCTTGCCTCCATTGTGCTGGCTGTTTCAGCTTGCCTTGGCATTGTCGGCCCGTGGCTGATCCTTGGACTGGGTTTTTTGGCTGGCTGCGGCTTTGCGCTGGATGACCCGGCCTGGCATGCCTCCGTGGGCGACATACTCGACAAGCGGGATATCCCTGCTGCAGTGACGCTCATGTCTGTCGGTTACAACACGACGCGCAGCATAGGACCGGCCCTGGGAGGGACAATCGTGGCGTTCCTCGGTCCATTGGCCGCTTTCGCCTTTGCCGCGGTTAGCAATCTGGCGCCACTTGGCGCAGTATGGCGCAACAAATGGAGTGTGCGTTCCTCTCCGCTGCCGCGTGAGCGGATGGCGACTGCCATTCACGACGGCCTGCGGTTCACGGCGCTGTCCTCCGACATACGCGCCGCAATCATTCGCGCTATGCTGTTTGGGCTCACCGCCATTTCCCTCATAGCACTTCTGCCGCTTGTTGCCCGAGATCACCTGGCCGGCGGACCGATCATCTACGGCGTTCTGTTCGCCGGCTTTGGGACGGGGGCGTGCATTGCCGGACTGAGCAACCGCTTCCTCAGGACATTGCTGCCTCAGGAATGGCTGATGGCGATAGCCGCTAGCGCATGTGCTGTCTGTTGTCTCTCGCTTGCGCTTACGTCATCGGCAACTTTTGCCACAATCGCTCTGGCTGTTGGCGGCGCCGGCTGGGTCATTACCTGGACAGGGTTCGATGTCTGGGTGCAACTCGCAAGCCCAAGATGGGTCGTCGGTCGGACGCTGTCGATTTATTATGCTTCCCTCTCTGGCGGCATGGCAGCCGGCAGCTGGATTTGGGGAACCATCGCCGAAGGTCATTCCCTGACTTCATCACTAACATGGGCTGCGGTAGCCCTGTTTACGGTAGCGGCCCTGGGCTTTGTAATGCCGGTCCATCTTGGGGCGGAAGGCGATCAACACGGCTCGGAATTTAAGGCCCCGGAACTTGCTCTCGATCTGAAGCCGCGAAGCGGGCCTATCGCTTCAAAAACCGAATACTCCATAGCCCAAGAAGACCTGGAGACATTTCTGGGCCACATGCGTACACGTCGGCACGCCCTGAGCCGAGCAGGCGCACGAGACTGGAGGCTCCAGCGAGACCTTCGAACGCCCTCAAAGTGGACGGAGACATTCCGCACGCCGACCTGGATGGACTTCCTCAGGCTGAACCATAGGCTTTCAACCGCCGATCAAGAGATCAGTCAGTTGGTTTTCGCGCTGCATAAGGGGGACGAGCCGCCAATGACCGACCTTGCAATCGAGCGAACAACAGACGCTGCGCGGACACGAAGCCAACCGATGCCGCGCGCATCACGCCCATAACGTGAATTGGCGATGTTGCCAGCGTTTAACGCTAAGCAATCCGTGCGCTTAGCACCACTTGAGAAGATACCTTGGGCGCGCTCCACACTGCCCAAACAAATCCTATTCGACCAATGGCCTCAGCCCCTACCAGCCACTCGGCTGCAGTCGGAGCAGTTAAGAAGACGGGTTTTTCTCCCGCAAGGTCATGGGAGTGGGCCGTTTTTGCTGAGGTAAAGGCTGTTAGCCTAACGCCATTTGCCGCTGGACAAGCATTTTGGATATGAACCTCGTCGATTGATCTTTTGCGGTTTTCGAAGCGTTTCCTGACCGCCACGCTAAAAAGCTTTCTTGGCAAAGCTCCAGCGGACATGGGCTGCGTTCCTGGAGATGGCTAAATCCAGCTGAAGGTATGGTTCCGCTCGTTAATCATGCTTCCTTCTACAGGGAACGGGTAGACCAGATATCGCGCTCAGGAAGCGAAATCTTGGAAACGTGTTTCTGATTCATATTGTTATGAAAGTATCGTACTGTGAACAATATTATTCATCTATCATTCGGTGCGAACGCTCGCTAGAGTGCGACGGACTGGAAAACTCAACAGACGAGGATACCAATGGAAACCACTCAGCGCTTGGCGTTTGATCCTTCGACGAAGCCGCGGGCACGAGACTTGGGGCTACCGTTTTCCGGAAAGACCGGCTCCTATAACGCCATAACCGATGTTGCCGGCGTCGAGGTGGGCTATTCAACTGTGATCAGCGACGCATCGGCGTCAGGTAGAGGGCCAGCGCGCACCGGTATCACCGCCATCCTTCCGCGAGGCCGCACCGGTCCTCTTCGGGCACCTGTCTGGGCGGGGTTCCACTCTTTGAATGGCAATGGCGAAATGACAGGGACGCACTGGATCAAGGAGGCTGGGTATTTCACCGGACCGATTGCGATCACCAATACCCACAGCCTTGGAACCGTTCATCAGTCGATTCTAGAATGGATGATTGACAAGCCCGATAGCGGCGTCGGGCCCTACAAGTTCATGCTGCCCGTGGTGGGTGAGACATGCGATGCCTATCTCAACGACATGGACGCTTTTCACGTTAACGCCGCGCATGTGAAAGAGGCTCTCAATGGTGCGTCAAACGGACCGCTGGCCGAGGGCAATGTTGGCGGCGGGACGGGAATGATCTGCTTCGAGTTCAAGGGCGGCACGGGAACTTCGTCTCGGGTCATCGACCTCCTCGGTTCACGCTATACCATCGGCTGCCTCGTGCAGGCGAACTTCGGAATTCGACCGCTCCTCAGAATTCTCGGCGTTCCTGTTGGTGAACACCTCACATCGAACCGGCTCTTTGCAGGCGAGCAGGGTTCGATCATCGCAGTGGTGGCGACCGACGCGCCCCTCATGCCGACTCAGTTGGAACGGGTCGCGCGACGGGCAGGCCTCGGCGTAGGGCGGACGGGCACGCCAGCGGGAGACGGATCCGGCGACCTTTGCCTTGCCTTCTCTACGGCAAACCTGACAACGAGCGAGTCGGCCATGGCACCCGCTGTCGGCAATCTAGCTTTCTTACCGAACAACAGGCTCGACCCACTGTTCGAGGCCACGGCGCAGGCGGTGGAGGAGGCAATCATCAACGCCATGGTGGCGGCCGAATCGATGGTGGGGCGCGAAGACAGGTTTGTTGCCGCGATCGAGCACGATGCGGTAAAGGAGATTATGCGCAATTATGGACGACTGAACGTATGAGCCGCAAGCAAACTCCGAAGCCAGCACCTGCCTCCTTTCCCTTCGTTGAGAAGATCAAGGAGCGGCACGCGACATTCTCGAAAGCTGAAAGCGCCATCGCCGCCTTTCTCGTCACGAATATCCGTGACATCCCTTTTGAAACCGCAGCCTCGATCTCGAACAAGCTCAAACTCAGCCCTATGACGGTCGGGCGCTTCCTGCGTTCACTCGGCTATGAGAACCTCGCCGCTCTTAAGGAGGAACTCGGCAGCACCATCCATCAAATTGCCTGGCTAGTTGGAGAGCGATATGAGCGCATGACGTCTGCCGAGCGGTCCAAAAATGAGGCGGACAGTGCCGCGCACGATCGCTCCGCCAGTCTTGATCTGGAATTGAAGGCGGTCATCAGCGCCTATGAGCAGGCTGGTACTGATCATTTTGGCAAAATGGCGGAGGCGGTTGCAAAGGCTGACCGAGTTTATGTGGCGGGCTTTCAGACCGTCCGCGGGCTTGCCATGGACTTTGCCTTGCGCCTCGAGTACGCGCGCGCCAATGTCCGCTTTATGGATGGGGCCAGCGGCACCTACGGCGAGTTGTTCGCTGAAGAAACGGGACGACCACTCCTCATCGTGGTAGATGTCCGACGCTATGCAAAGCAGGCCATGCTCTTGGCTCAGCGGGCCTCCCAAGCGAACATCGACCTTGTCATAATCACGGATTCGGTGTGCTACTGGGCGGAGGAACTCACCGACGATGTGTTCCGGATTGCGACCGAAGTTGATATGTTCTGGGAGAGTAACGCACCTGTGACAACCTTCCTCGGTCTTCTTGTGGACGCGGTAATCCACCGTCTTGGACCTTCGGTCAAGAAACGCGGCGAGAGGATGCAAAAGCTGCAGGACAACTTCGGAAGTTTTGTCGATTAGCAAGCGAAATGAGGCGAAATCCAGTCGCTCGTTAAAGCCGTCCGCTCACGAATACAAGGCATGCAATCCGACCGCTTGGCCAAAGCCGATTATGTCAGCTTGAACATTTGGCGCATTTCCGGGTTGCGGAACTTCGTGGCCGCATATCCTGCTTAAAGCGGACCCTGGCCTCGACCGCTGCAACTGGCGGGGGCTTGACCGCTTAAGACCTACGTCTAGTCCCTCGGTGGTTGCCAACAATCTCGCCCTCTTCGTCGCCCCCGACCTGACGCCGGTTATCGCGTTGCGTTCAAAGAATACGCGGCAACAGCTGGCCGATACCCCAAGACCGTACCGCCACCAAATTGCCCTTCGTTCCCAACCTGCCTGCTCGGTGCCATCTCGCGTCCCGCACACCGCTTCAGCATGCATTTCCGGACGGGCACTAGTTTAGTCGTATGCGCCGTCTCCACCCCATTAATCGGGATATTCCTGAGCATTGAGGTCCGTGTCAGAATTTCTCCGGCAAGAGCTGGAGATTTGGCATGGCGGATGGCTCAGGGCATGGCTGTGGCCATAATATGCTCGGAGCTGCGGCTCTGTTGGCTGCATCTTCCGTCAAAGCATGGCTGGAAACGAACGCTATCCCCGGCCGCATACGTTATTACGGTTGCCCCGCGGAAGAGGGTGGTTCTGCCAAGAGCTTCATGGTCAGGGATGGCTCCTTCGACGATGTCGATATCGCTATCTGCTGGCATCCGGCACCGTTTACCGGTGTTATTGACCCGGTCTCCCTCGCTTGCGTCGAAGCGGAATTTACGTTCAGCGGCAGAGCGTCGCACGCTGCAGCAGCCCCCTGAACTTGGCCGAAGCGCGCTAGACGCTGTGGAGTTGATGAACATCGGCGTAAACTACCTGAGAGAGCACATGCCCTCAACGGCGCGGGTTCATTACGCTATGGTCGATGGCGGTGGCATAGCTCCAAATGTAGTTCAGGCGAGAGCCATCGTGCGCCATATGGTTCGCGCTGCAACGCTCGGCGAAATGTGGCAGCTTCTGGAACGTGTTAAGAAGATTGCGCAAGGCGCTGCGCTGATGACCGAGACCACCATGGCGTCTAAGCAGCTTTCGGGGGAAGCCAATCTTGTTGGGAATGCTCCGCTCGAAACGGCTATGCATCGGAACCTCACCGCGCTGGGCGGGCCACAATTCGACGACGCGGACAGGAGTTTTGCCGCCGAGATTCAAAAGACCCTTTCGCCCACGGACATAAGGGCTTCCTACGCGGAGTTCGGGCTGCCGGTGAAAAATGAGGTGCTTTCAAGCGACATCTATTCGCCACTGAACGGAAGGTTGGCTCCATCGTCGTCGACGGACGTAGGAACACTGAACTGGGTGGTGCCGACTGTCCAATGCCATGTGGCGTGTTATGCGGTTGGAACGCCGCCCCACTCGTGGCAACTCGTTGCCCAAGGCAAGGCTCCGGCCGCACACAAGGGCCTAGCACTAGCGGCAAAAGCAATGGCTGCCGTCGCCAGGGACCTCTTCACCGACGAAGGCCTTTTATTTGCTGCTAAAGCTGAGTTTCTGAGTTTCAGAGCGGCAAATGAATTCAGAAATCCCATCGGTCCGGAAATGAGCCCACCCTAGCAAGCACACGCGAAAATGATAGTAAGATAATATGCTTTACAAAATGATAGTTCTATATCAGAGTGCGCAGAACGACGGGAAAAGGGAACCCCGGACGTTGCGAAAACAGGGAGTAGAACGATGGCATCGCTCAAACAAACTTTGACACGCATCGCGACCTCGACCGCCATGGTCGTGACGATGGCGACTTCATTCACCGCCGCTCAGGCGGCGACGCCGGCCGACACTTTGGTCCAGGCCTTGCAGATCGATGACATCATCACACTCGATCCGGCTGAGCTCTTTGAATTCAGCACGGCGGAGATTGCAGGAAACACCTACGAGCGCCTGTTTTCCTACGACTATAAGGACGTTTCCAAAATTGCCGGCGAGGTTGCCGAGTCCTGGTCCGTTTCACAGGACGGCAAGACCTTCACGTTCAATATCCGCGAGGGCAAAAAGTTCGCCTCTGGTAACCCGCTGACGGCCGAGGACGTGGTGTTCTCCCTCCAGCGCGCCATTATCCTCGATAAGTCGCCCGCCTTCATCATTGGCCAGTTGGGTTTCGACAAGACCAATGTGAAGGACAAGATCAAGCAGACCGGTCCCTATGAGTTCACGATGGAGCTCAATCAGGCCTATGCGCCGACCTTTGTGCTCTACTGCTTGACGTCACCGGTCGCATCGATCGTCGACAAGGCCTTGCTGGCGCAACACGAGAATGACGGCGATCTCGGCTACAGCTGGCTGAAAACCCATTATGCCGGTTCGGGCCCTTTCACCATTCGGGACTGGAAGGCGAACGAGGTCGTGGTTCTGGAGCGGAACACGAATTATGAGAAGAAAACACCGCTCGCACGCGTGATTTACCGTCACATAAAGGAAACCGCGACGCAGCGCCTTCTGCTGGAAAAGGGTGACGTCGATATCGCCCGCAATTTGAGCCCGGAAGAAATCGATGCTCTGTCGAAAAACCCGGACATCAAGATCGACGAGGGCTCGAAAAGCACCATCTACTATCTGGGCCTCAATCAAAAGAATCCCAACCTTGCCAAGCCGGAAGTTCGCGAGGCTCTGAAGTGGCTGGTTGATTACGCAGCCATTACCGACACGATCATGAGATATAAGGGTGAGGTCCACCAGACGTTCCTGCCGAGAGGGTATCTGGGTGCTCTCGATGAAACGCCGTATCATCTCGACATCGCGAAGGCGAAGGATCTGCTCGCCAAGGCCGGCCTCAAGGACGGCTTCACCGTCACCATGGACACCCGCTCCACGCCGGAAATCACCGGCATCGCACAGGCCATTCAGGCAACCTTTGCGGAGGCAGGCGTGAAGCTCGAGATCATTCCGGGCGACCTCAAGCAGACCTTGACCAAATATCGCGCCCGCCAGCACGACATCTTCATCGGCAATTGGGGTTCGGATTATCCAGATCCGAATTCCAATGCAGACGTATTCGCCGCCAACGAGGACAACTCGGACAATGCTGCCGCCAAGCCRCTGGCATGGCGCAACGCCTGGGATCCCGGTGAGCTGACCGCCCGCACCCGCTCCGCCATCATGGAGAGCGATCCTCAAAAGCGCGCCGACATGTACAAACAGTTGCAGGAAGCGGTGCTCAAGGATGGCCCCTTCGTCATCTTCCTGCAGCAGACAGAAGTCGCCGCCGAGCGCAACAATGTCGACGGCTTTGTCATCGGACCGTCCTTCGACACCAACAGCGTTGCCCAGGCGAAGAAGAACTGACGATGGCTGCCACACTCGCAAAAGGAGACGGAGGGCATCGCGCCCTCTGTTACCTCACAAAACTCGTTCAGTTCGGATTGGTCTTGGCGACGACTCTTCTTGGGCTCGTCGCCGTAACTTTTGTCATTGGACGTGTCGTTCCGATCGACCCGGTCCTGGCGATTGTCGGCGACCGGGCCAGTGCCGAGGTCTACGCGCGGGTGAGGGGAGAGCTCGGTCTTGATCTCCCGCTCATCGAACAGTTCTGGATCTACATGAAGAAGGTCGCCACCGGCGACTTCGGTAATTCCGTCCTGACCACAAATCCGGTCATGGTCGATATCGCCAATGCCTTTCCGGCAACCTTTGAATTAGCGACGCTGGGGACGCTGATCGGCGTTCTTTTGGGTGTACCGCTCGGGATTCTCGCCGCCGTCAAGCGCGGCAGCTTTATTGATCACGTCGTCCGCCTCGTCGGTCTCGCCGGCTATTCCATCCCGGTGTTCTGGCTCGGCCTTATGGCGTTGTTGCTGTTCTACGCCAAACTCGGATRGGTGGCAGGACCCGGCCGCATCGACGTCACCTATTCCTACCTCTACACGCCGATTACAAACATCGTCCTGATCGATACCGCGATGCAGGGCCAATGGGACGCGTTTTGGGACGCCGTCTCTCACGTGATCCTGCCGGCTTGCCTGCTCGGCTACTACTCGCTCGCCTACATCAGCCGGATGACCCGTTCGTTTATGCTCAATGAACTGGCCCAGGAATATGTCATCGCAGCGCGCGTCAAGGGTCTTTCCGAGTTCCGGGTAATTTGGCGCCATGCCCTCAGAAATGCTGCCGTTCCAATGGTGACGGTCGTCGCGCTCTCTTACGCGAACTTGCTCGAAGGCTCCGTGCTGACGGAAACCGTGTTCGCATGGCCCGGCCTTGGCCAATACATCACCAACTCCCTGCAAAACGCCGATATGAATGCGGTTCTGGGTGGCACGATCGTTATCGGCACGGTCTTTGTGCTGCTCAACCTTGCCTCCGACCTGCTCTATCGCCTGCTCGATTCGAGGACCCGCTGATGAGTGCTTTGTTCCCTCCTTCTTCGGGCTTGCGGACTTGGCTCCTTTCAAGCGAACCGAGCTCTCGCTGGCAAGCGAGCCTTGGGCGTGGATATCTCGGCTGGCGTGCCTTCACGCAAAACCCGCTCGCCGTACTGGGACTCATTTTCGTCGTTCTTCTGGTACTCGTGGCAATCTTTGCCGATTTCATAGCACCCCATTCGCCCGTGATCGGCGGCGACCTACGCACACAACGGCTGCTGCCGCCAAGTAAGACCTTCTGGCTCGGCACCGATGATCAGGCGCGGGATATCCTTTCCCGCCTCGTCTACGGCTCGCGCATCACGCTCTTCGTCATCGTCCTCGTGTCCTTGATCGCTACGCCAATCGGTCTGCTGGTCGGCACCATTTCCGGTTACATCGGCGGCTGGGTCGATACGGTCCTGATGAGGCTCACCGATATCTTCCTAGCGTTTCCGCGCCTCGTTCTGGCACTTGCATTCGTGGCGGCGCTTGGCCCGGGTATTGAAAACGCCGTTATCGCGATTGCGATCACCTCCTGGCCGCCTTACGCCCGCATTGCCCGTGCCGAGACTTTGATGATCCGCAAAAGTGATTTCATCGCCGCAGTGAAGCTGCAGGGGGCCTCCACGGTGAGGATCATATTTGGCCATGTGATACCGCTGTGCATTTCGTCGCTCGTTGTACGAGTGACGCTCGACATGGCTGGCATCATCTTGACCGCGGCCGGCCTTGGTTTTCTGGGCCTCGGCGCTCAGCCGCCGATGCCGGAGTGGGGCGCCATGATCGCCGCGGGCCGCAGTTATCTGATCGATCAATGGTGGGTCGCCGCCATGCCCGGCCTTGCCATCCTGGTTGTAAGCCTCAGCTTCAACCTGCTGGGCGACGGTCTTCGCGACGTACTCGATCCGAAGGCGGCAAGATGATGAAGCCACTTCTTGAAATCGAAGACCTCCGCGTCAGCTTCCATCTGCGCACGGGCACGGTAGAGGCGGTACGCGGCGTTTCCTTCCAGCTCGGCCGCGAGCGGCTCGGCATTGTGGGCGAGTCCGGCTCCGGAAAATCGCAGACAGGTCGCGCGATCCTGGGTCTGACACCGCCTCCCGGAGAAGTCTCGGCCAAGCGCCTGGATTTCGATGGGATCGATCTACTCAAGGCCTCAAGGCGTACGCTACGCGCGCTACGCGGCGGGCGGATCAGCATGGTGATGCAGGACCCGAAATATTCGCTCAATCCGGTCATGACCATCGGGGAGCAAATCGTCGAGGCTTATCAGGCACATGCCCGGGCAAGCCGCAGCGAAGCACGCGACAGAACGCTGGCGATGCTGGAAGCGGTAAAGATACGTGACCCCAGGCGGGTGTTTTCGCTGTACCCCCACGAAGTGTCCGGCGGCATGGGGCAGCGTGCGATGATCGCCATGATGTTGGTGACCGAGCCGGATCTTCTGATTGCCGACGAACCGACTTCCGCGCTCGATGTGACGGTCGCGATCGAAGTGCTGCGAATTCTGGACGAGCTCGTTTCGGAGCGCGGCATGGGCCTCGTTTTCATCTCGCATGATCTGAAGCTCGTTTCCTCTTTCTGCGATCGTGTGCTTGTGATGTATGCGGGCCGCGTCGTGGAGGAACTGGCGGCCAAAGACCTGAAGCAAGCCAAGCATCCCTATACGCAAGGCCTCATTCGTTGCTTGCCGACGCTGACGAATGAAGTGCGCCCGCTACCAACTCTTAATCGCGACGCTTCCTGGGGGCGCTGATCATGCTTGATATTCAGAATCTCAATGTCGTTTTCGGTACGGGTCGACTAGGGGTCGTAGCGGTCAAGAACCTGGGCTTCGGAGTGAAACAAGGGGAGGCCTATGGCCTCGTCGGCGAGTCCGGATCGGGCAAATCCACCGCGCTTCGCGCGATCTGCGGTCTGGCGCCGATAAGGAGCGGACGCGTGTTCGTTGATGGCAGGCAAGTGACCACCCCGCGCGACAAAGCCTTCTACCGCACGGTCCAGATG
>NZ_JBFUBH010000048.1:0-20785 GCF_056405855.1 Pararhizobium sp. P1_E7
CCCGTGAACTCGTTGCGAGTGAACCAGTCGTCTCCGGCGCCGCCGACGAGGGTATCGTTGCCGGCGTCGTCATAAAGGATATCCTTGCCGGCACCGCCATTGAGATAGTCGTTGCCGGCATTGCCGCGCAGCACGTCGTCCCCAGTACCGGCGGTGACGCTGTCGCTGCCTGCCGTGCCGTCGAATTCGAGCGATTCCATGCCAGAAAACGAGGTGTTGGCGTTGACCTTGATTGTCCCGGTGCCGAAGGTGAACTGGACGCCGGTTGTCAGATCCGACACGTCCACGTAGACGCGGTCGGTACCAGTGCCGCCGATCGCGGTGTCGCCGCCGTTGATGTGAAGATGGTCGTTACCCGTCCCGCCGTCGAGGGTATCGGCATCCGTATCGCCGCTCGAACTTGCGGCCCAGATGGTATCTGCCCCATCTCCGCCCTTGATGCTGTCGCGACCGTTCCCGCCGTAGAGCCAATCGTTTCCTGCCAGGCCCGAGAGCGTATCGTTGCCGTCGTTGCCGTCGAGCGTATCGGACAGGTTACCGCCGGTGAACTTGTCGGTGGCCGAACCACCGGTGATGTCGACACGTTCGAAGTTCTTGAGCACCACGTCGCCGTTGACCAGCGTGGCGTTCGCGCTCAGCGTGAATGACAGCGCCTTCGTCGTTTCGCTCCGGTCAATTTCGGCAAGGTCGGTTCCGCTGCCGCCTTCCGCAACGAGCTTGCCATGGATCGTGCCGATGCCGGCATTGAACTCCACAACATCGTCGCCTGCGCCGAGGTCGAGCGTCGTGGTGTCGCCGCCCGTGTGTGCCTCGAAGATGGAGATATCAACTTCGTCGTTTCCGTCGCCGGCCGTGAACGTATTGTTGCCGCCGAGATCGAAGAGGACATCGTCGCCCTTGCCGGCAACGATCTTGTCGTTACCGAGCCCGCTGTCGAGCACGTCGGCGCCGGCGCTGCCATAGAGCTGGTCATTGCCCTTGTCGGACTTGAACCATACCCGCAGGGCATTGCCGGCCTTCAGGATGTCGTTGCCATAGGCCGTGAAGACGTTGAAGATCTCGGTGTCCTGCGCGAAGGAGCCGTTGGACAGTGTGCCCTTGCCATTTACGACGTCGAAGGAGTAGCCGGTTGTCTGGTAGCCGGCGACGTCGATATAGACCGTATCGGTGCCCGAGCCGCCATAGACGGAATCCTTGTCGCCCCCGGCGAAGATCGTGTCGTTGCCCGCCTCACCGTAGAGCTTGTCGTTGCCGAGGCCGCCGTCGATGTAGTCATCGCCCGCACCGGCCTTGACCGTGTCGGCCCCAGCATAGGTGACAATATGGTCCGCGCCGCCAAGCGTCACGAAACTGTTGTTGGCGTTTTCGCCATAGAGGTCGTAATTCTCGAAATTGACGATCGTCGAGCCGTCCGCAAGGGTGTTGACCAGATTGGAAGCCGTTGCGGTAAAGTTGGTCTCGATGTCGCGTATCTCGACACGGTCATTGCCAGTGCTTCCGTCTAGGGTGTCCTTGCCGTTGAACAAACTGATGAGCACGCGGTCGTCGCCCGAGCCGGCATTCACCGTGTCGGTGCCGCCGCCGGTTATGATGTAATCCGCGCCACCGCCGCCGCTGAGCGTGTCGTTGCCATCGCCACCGTCGAGATAATCGAGCCCGCTGCCGGCATCGAGCGTATCGTCGCCACTTTCGCCGTACATCGCGTCGTCGCCGTTGCCGCCCGTTACGGTGTCGTTCTGAAGTCCGCCCCGTAGATAGTCGTCGCCATAGCTGCCACTGATCCGGTCGTTGCCGTCACCACCCGATATATAGTCGTCGCCCTGGCCGCCCGAGAGGATGTCTTTGCCGGCGCCGCCATCGAGATAGTCGTCGCCGCCATTGCCCGAAAGCCGGTCGTCACCACCTTGCCCGCTGAATTTATCCTGCCAGCGGCCGCCAGTGAGCGTGTCGGCAAAATTGGTTGCAGCAATCGCGTATTGCTCGATACCGCTGACGGTGAAGCCGAACATATTGRCGGACTTCGTGGGGTCCTGCGCCGTAAAGGTCACACCGGCCGCGTTGTATTGCAGGTTGATATCGACCGTGTCGGTGCCAAGCCCGCCGTTGACCGTATCACCGCTCCAGTCGCTGATGTAATAGTCGCTGAAACGGTCATCGCCGAGATCGCCGGACATTCTGTCCGCGCCACTGCCGCCCAGGATGGTATCGTCGCCCTGGCCGCCCCACAGAGTATCATCGCCGAGATCGCCGGAGATGGTATCGCCCTGGAAGCCGCCGCTTACAGTGTCGTTGCCTTCACCGCCCATGAGATTGTCGGCGCCGAACAGGCCGAGGATTTTGTCGTTGCCGCCAAGCCCGTAAATGTAGTCGTAGGCATTTTCGCCCGTCAGCGTTTCCGACGCTTCGGTACCGTATTTTGTAGCCATTTTGGTCACCCATAATTTGCGTTTCGGATAGCAGCGGCCAGTTCGTCAGCCGCGATTGCGGATGCGCTCAAAACACACTGCAAGGAACTTTGGAGATCATGCCCCTACCATTCCGCGGCGAGACACAATCCCGCCGCAGGTGCATCTGCTCACAGGGAAGGATTCGATCCTGTTTCTGCGGGAACTGCCCGTTTCAAACGCCGGCAGCCAGCGGGTTGCGCTAACTGTGGCGTGAAAATCAACATGTTGCGCTTCACCGATGAGGGGCCAACCTTCGGCTCTGATCCACAAATGCCCTCAAGCCGTTCTTGCTGTGCTCTGGACGCTGCCTGATCGGAGGGATTGCCGCATGGCCTCTTCCTCGGCCGTGAATTCATCACTCCGGATGACGCCGAACGTCGCTGCCGCGGTGAGCACCTTCGAAGGTGCCGTCGGATGGGCATCGATGCCCCTGAGCCGGAATGAGATCGGCGAGAGGGGACCGAACAATAGTGCCCGCTCCAACTCGGGCCGCGCGGCGAGATCCGGTTCGACGCCGGCATTGCGCGCAAAGGTCAGGGCTGCGACGTGCATCGGCAGGCTCGGAGGACCTGAACGCATGGCGCGGCTTTTCTGCACACCCGCGAGCATCGTCTGCCGGGAAGGAAGAGGCAGCCTGCCGCCGAAGCAATAGGCAATCCACCGGGCCTGCAATTCGAGGACCGGGAAATAAGGCCCGATGAGATCGTAGAGCCCGAGGAAAGCCAGCCCCGGCAGGTCGGGGTGGAAGGTATGGTCATGGAGATCGACCTTGTTCTCGCTGAACCCGATCGTCTCGGTGATATCCTTGTTGAGCCAAGGTAGTGATAGCTGATAGCCGGTGCCGAAGAGAACAGCATCCGCATTGAACGTGCTGCCATCAGCAAACCATACAGTGCGGCCGTCGATACGTTCTATCCACGGGCGGATGGAGATCCGGCCTTCCGCCACGGCTGGCAGGAAGTGCTGCGATTGGGAAATGCCGGCGGCGAAAATGTTATCCGGCGGAGGCGGCGCGCCGAACTGTTCTGGACTGCCGGCGGCCCTTAGCACCTTCGCCTTTATGCTTACCGCCAGAGCCTCCGGGGGAAGCACCTCGCCGAGAAGGGCCGCGGCACGGTTGAACATCACGTGATCGGCCGRCATCCCGGCCATCATTTTCGGCAGGATATAACGCTGGCGACGGTTCGTCGAAACAACTTCGTCCGCTCCACCGAGCGCCAGATCGGAGGCGATTTCCAGCGCACTGATCGAGCAGCCGGCGACGAGAACCTTCCGGCCGCGATATTTATCCGGCCCATTGTATTGAGCAGTATGGGCTACGCCGAACGTACCGCTGAAACTCTCTAGACCTTGGATATGTGGCACGGCAGAAACATTCYGACGACCGGTGGCAACGATCGCCCTATTGAATATTTCACTGCGCACCACCTCGTCGGAGGCGGAACGGATCAGCCATTGCCCGCTCCCAGTCCTTTCCAATAACTCCACCCGCGTCCCAAGGCGCAGTTTCGGTACAAGACCGAAAGCAGAGGCATAACGTTCGAGATATTCCAGCATTTCTCTCTGCTGGACATAGTTCGGCGTTTCCGACCTATGATCCATATCCGAAAAGGATGTCATGATGCGGCTGGTATTGGTGCGCATACCGGGCCATGTAGCGCTGGACGCGGAGGCCGAGTTCCACTGGCCGCCGAGCCGGGAGGCGGCTTCAAAGATCACTGGCTCCAGCCCTTGGGCAATGAGCCAGCGGCTGACCACCAGCCCCGCGGGACCACCGCCGATGACGGCAACGGCTTGATCGGGCATTTTCACTGACGTCTCGTCTTGCATTGCTGTGCTCCTTGTTGGTCAAGGAGCTTCCTAGTCGCTTTGCCGAATTGCCGTTCCTAAAAGGTTCCTAAGCGGCAGATGGAGCATCCTAAAACCTTCATAATTGCTGTATGAGAAGGCTTTGAAGGGGGCGGGATGATCGACGTTGACGTAGCCAATTTTATTGAGAGCCCGGTGATGCAGATCATCGGCAGCGCTGACCCGGCTCGCAAGCCGGAAATTGGCCGCGGCGCCGGCGCATGGGCTTCTGCGGATCGTCAAAGAGTCGAATTGGTCTTCTCGGTGTGGCAGTGGCCTGGGACCTTCTCGAACTTGAAGGCGAACAGGAGCGTCGCCGTGACCTTTGCTCGGCCAAACGATTATGTCTCCTACCAGATCAAGGGTAATGCAGTACTTCGGAGAGCGGAACAGCAGGAAATCGAACGCTCCTCGCGCTATCTCGTCGAGATCGTTTCAACACTGATGCGCCTCGGCCTTTCGGCGGAGATCATCGCTCCCTGGCTGTCGAACCGTGACCCGGTTGTTGTGAGTATCGAGGTCTCGACCATCTTCATACAGACGCCGGGAGCGAAAGCGGGAACAAGAATCTGGAGCGCCGATCGATGACCCTTGCGCTCTCCGACCTTGAAACCTGTTTCGAAGGCGTGATCCCTTCGATCATCTCAACAGCGGATGCCGATGGCGCTCCGAACATCTCGTATCTGTCTCACGTTGCAATGGTGGACGATGAACATGTGGCCCTATCGAACCAGTTCTTCGCCAAGACGGCCGCCAATATTCGACTCAATCCCCAGGCAACGCTTCTCCTGGTGGACGGACGCACCGGCGAGCAGTACCGGCTGGAACTGATCTTCACCCACTCGCTGAACGAAGGCCCGCTCTTCGATCACACCGCGCTGCAGCTTACGGCCAGCAGCGCGCAGATCGGCATGTCGCACATCATGCGGCTGCGCAATCTCGATGTCTTTCGGGTGCTTAATATCGGCAGGGTACAAGCTGTCGTCAAGAGCGGTCGGACGATAGTTCCCAACAGCAAGCGTCTATCGGCAGCAAGTAGGATCGTTGATATGATCGCGGCGGAGGCCGATGCAGATGGCATTATCGACGCGACGCTCCGGGGCATCCGGACATGCCTCGGCTTTGACCACGGGCTTTTTCTTCAATTTTACGAGGAGCGCAACCAGCTGATCACCATCGGCAGCCTCGGCTATGAGCCTTCAGGCATCGGGTCCGACGTACCTTTTGGAGAGGGAGTGATTGGTGCTGCCGCCGCTAGTGGCAGGATCGTCAAGGTAAGCGACATGAGCCGCGTCCGCCGTTTTGGAGGGGCCGTGCAGCGCTCGTCGCTTGACGAGAACCGCACACGATCGATCCTGCTGCCAGGCATGCCGGACGCCATGAGCCAGATCGCGGCTCCGCTCACCGTCAGCGGCGTGGTGCGCGGCGTACTCTTCTTGGAAAGCCATCAGCGGCTCGCCTTCACCAGCGAGGACGAGGCAACGCTTTCGATCATTGCGCGGCAGGCGGCGGTCTGCCTGGCGCTCAGCGAAAAGCTCTCGCTGGAAACCGAAACCGCTCGCGCCGTCGTTCTGCCCACGCCGCCATCCGAAACAGCGGTACAAGTTGTCCACCATCGCTTCGACGATAGCGTCTTCATCGACGGCGATTACGTCATCAAAGGCGTCGCCGGCCGACTGTTGATATCCATGCTGGAACAACATCTGGCAACTGGCCGTGTCGAATTCACGAACCGTGAGATCCGTCTTGATGCGACGCTACGCCTGCCTGATTTCAAGGATAATCTGGAAACGAGGCTACTCCTGCTCCGCCGCCGGCTGGATGAGAAGCAATTGCCAATGCGCCTACAGCATCTCGGCCGCGGCCGCATTGGACTTCAAATGGAAGGTCGACTGAGGCTGAGCAAGGAAACAGAGTAAGCCGACGCCGAGGCCTTGCTGGTGAGAAGCTCGCCGCTCTCAAGCGGGTGATGTCGAAGATCGCCCGGAAACATCCCGGCATTCAACTGCAGATCCAGAGCGACGCGACCAGCGACATTATCCGCAATTTCGAGTCCGGCCACGTCGGCATCATTGTCATCCAGCGCCAACGCCCGATCGAGCCCAGCAACGATTTCACTCCAGGCGGCATCCTTGTCCTCGCACCAGCCGTTGACCCAGGCCTGGCCGAGAATGCCGTTGTTCAATGCATCGAGCAATGCGGTTGGGTCATGCGGGACAGGTGGCACAGTTGTCTTGGCTTGCGGGTAGCAGGATATTTTGGCTGAAGTGTCAGCGCTTATGCATCTTCAGAATGAAGCAGCCAGCTGCCCAGATATCGTCGACGACCACAGATGGTTCGGGCGCGACACTGTTCTCGTCACCGTTGCGATATTTCCCGGTCCGAACGAGAATGCCCTTTCCGACACCCGCAGAAAGTGCGCCGGCGACGTCGCTCTCCGCATCGTCGCCCACCATGGCAACATCGGCCGGCGCGCAACCGGTGCTCGCCACAGCCGCGCGGAAGAATTCCGGCGACGGCTTGCCGAAAAGCCTCGCCTTCGTGCCACTGGCACATTCGAGCACCTCGACGAAGGGCCCCGCGTCCAGGCTGAGACGCCCGTCAAGATCGCGGAACACCCGGTTGCGGGCAAGTGCTAGAAATGGTGCACCATTCTGCAGTTCGCGGAACGCCGCGTTCATATTCTCATAGGTAAAACGCTGAGCCGCATCGCCGAGGACGATCGCAACCGGTCCTTCAGTGCGGCAATCGGCAAAGTCTTCCTCAAGGTCGGGATGGACCAGCAAATGCGGCGTGTAACCGTTCTTATCCAGCCAGGCACGCGCGGCCGCAACCGGTGTGAACACCTCGTGCGGAGCCGCGCTGATGCCGAAGGACTGGAGTTGTTGAATAAGCTGACGTTTGGATTGCCGCGTTGTGTTTGTCAGGAACCTGATAGGGATTTCGGCAGCGCGCAAGTGCGACACCGATTCGACGGCCCCAGGCATCACCGCGTTGCCATCACAAAGTACGCCGGAGATATCCAGCAGGACGCCTTTGATCATGAGAGAATACTGCATGAGCGCGAAGGGTTGGTCAACGACTGTGGATCGAAGACATCACGACTGAATAACCTCAAACCACGCTCCTCACCCATCACTGCAATGCATCAATGGGCGCATGAAATCAGGTTCATTACTTGTCGCCGGTTGCGGGAAAGCCGTGACAGCCGCGAATCTGTCGCATCGAGATAAGCATTGGGAATGCGCCCCGGCCTGGCTCATCTTTGGTACTCAGCGTGGCATCTCGCTGAAAGGGCAAACGTCGTCTTCGAAGGGTACGTACCTTCGGCGAAACTGCGTGCCTTCCACGATCTCCGGCGTGCTGATCCTGTCCATGCGGAAGTGGCGGAAGTCCTCGCGGGCGGCATCCCAGGCCACGAGATACCAAAGCGGCGGCAGGATCAGCATGGCCTGTGGTTCGACCTCGMGGATGGTTTCTACTCCTTTGGCGTCACGGTAGCCGAACCGCAGATGCAGCCGCTGGAGAAATGCTGTCTCGAAGGCGGGCAGCAGCGCGGGATCGATCGAACCCAAGTCCGAAATATCATGCTTGGGCGACAACCGTCCGACATAGAGGCAGTCGAGAAGCCGGCGCAGGTCTCGCACCTTGTCTGCCGACAGTGCCCTCTCGATCTTGGCAAGCCCCGCATCGGCGAGATCGGAGAAGGGAAGGGACTGGGCCGCGCGCATTGCCGCAACGCTGATGAGGAGCGCAAACACCTCCGTCACGGAAAGCCGAGCAGTGGTCTGCACCGATTCCGGATCGAGCTGAAGCCCGCCGCCCCGGCCGGATTCGGAATGGATGACGAAACCTTGGTCACGCAGCGCTACGATGTCGCGCAGCACCGTTCGCCTTGAAGCACCGACTTCCCCTGCCAAGTCGTTGACCGTCGAGGTTCCGTTGCGCCGGAGGATGCGCACGATAGCGTCGTGTCGGAGGCGGATGTTCATTTACGGACCCTAGCACAATTGGTGCCAAATTATGGCACCAATTTACTCTAGGCGGGTCATGGTAGCTCAAAAAGGAGACTGAACATGACATCCCAAAACCAAACACCCGTCGCCCGTGCAATGCCGGTCATCGTCAACCCTTCCCATCTGCACGACCCGACGCCGAATGGCTACAGCACAACGGTCATCACCCCTGCTTTTGGTCGGCTGGCTTTTATCTCCGGACAAGGCGGACAGGACCAAACCGGCGCTCTCTCGCCGGATTTCGCAACACAGGTGGAACAGGCATACGCAAACCTCGCCGCCGTGATCGACGCGCTTGGCGCTCGCCTGGACCAGGTCGTGAAACTGACAGTTTTCGTGGTCGACCACGATATGTCGAAGTTGGGTGTGCTGACCGAGAACGTGACGCGGATGTTCGGTGCCAAGCTGCCTGCGCAGACGCTAGTTCCGGTGCCAAAGCTCGCCATCGACCCCATGCTTTTCGAGGTTGAGGCTGTGGTTCTCTTGGATTGAGCGCCCGACCGAAGCACCGACATGTCGGTGCGCGCACTTAGCGCGACACCCCGGGCTGCGTCGTCGACGCACCGGGGTGTGACCGCATGCCGGGACCGATTTTTTTTGAGTTTTGCGACGTGCCTTTGACGCAGACCGCTTACGCTTCGTGTTGATTTCCACCGAGAACTGGCCCGGCGCCGAGCCGACGGCCAAGGTCTTCCCGCTGGCCCATAGGCCTTCCACATCGGTTGGGGGAGCGAACACAGGTCGCTGTCGGTGTCTTTGTGAGATCAAGACGGAATTCATACTTATGATGCTTATCCATCTTTAATGTTGACTCATGTTGGACCGCCAACATAGCTTGTGTTCAAAGGCATCAGAAGATTGTCGCCGCTGCGGTGAAGGCGACCGGCTTGATGTTGACGGCTCTTGGCCATCACGTCGAGGAAGCTGGGCCGCAGTTTGACTACCCTGGGTTTCTTGCCGCGCAAAAAGTCATCTGGGCCGCCGACAGTGCCACCGAATTGTCCGCGATCGCCGTCGGTATGCGGCGAGAGATCAATGCGGACACTTTGCTCGGCGATATGCAACTGCTTCCCTTTGAAACCGGCAGCAGCATCGGGCACGCTGTCGGCGCAAGCGAAATGACCGTGACGCGCTTCGTACGAGCCCTCGGCTCTGAAGGCCTGCGGGCAAGGATGAGTGAGTTGAGCGTGCTTTCGGCGAGTTCGTCGGCGGAACCTATCTGCGACGCAAGGACTGAGGTCATTAAAAGCATAGTGAAAGCGATCTGAGATGAATCATGATTTTGAGATTCTATTCCGTAACCCGATGTCGCCGGACGCACCCCTCATTCCCCGGGAAGAGTGGGATCGCTCTCCTTGGAACCGCTGGTCGTTCCAGAACGTGCGCGAAATCGTTCCCACGGCACAGGTATGGCGCGGCCGTGGCCCGGCGAGTCCATTGATGGTAGAGCAGCGAGACATAGACGCAATCACATATGAACTTGACGGCCGTAGCAGCACAATTGCTGACTTTCTGCAGGCGAACTACACTGATGGTTTGCTCGTCCTGCATCGCGGAAGGGTCGTCGCCGAGCGTTACCTCAATGGAATGACTAGTCGGACACCGCATTTGTCGCAATCGGTCGCGAAATCGGTCGTCGGCACTGTGGCGGGTATTCTTATCCACCGCGGACTGGTCGATCCCGCCGCGCCGGTTACACACTATCTGCCCGAACTCGCAACGACAGCCTATCGTGGCGCGACGGTTCAACATGTGCTGGACATGACGAGCGGCGTGCTTTTCGACGAAACCTATACAGCGCCCGATTCGCATATGGCACAGTTGGATGTTGCTTGCGGCTGGAAGCAGGGGCGGCAACCGGCGTGGCCGAGAACGGTGTGGGACCTGATTCTGACGCTGAAGCAGGCTGAATGTCCACATGGGGTTTCCTTCCGCTATCGCTCGATCGAAACCGACGTGTTGGCCTTCGTCCTAGAGCGGGCAAGCGGAATTGCGCTCGCCGAACTCGTCAGCCGCGAATTGTGGGCACCGATGGGCGCGGAAGAGGACGCCTATTTCACTGTCGATCCCGCCGGTTATGCCTTGGGCGATGGCGKCTTCAATGCGACCTTGCGCGATTACGGCCGTTTCGCACTGCTGCATCTCGGACAAGGGGAGATCGACGGTCGCCGTGTGGTGCCGTCCGCCTGGATCGAGGAGATCTCTAGCGGCAAGTCCTGGCCGCTTGGTGATGACAACGAGACCCTGCGGCGAGGCGCATATCACAATCAGTTCTGGATCGAAGACACCACGCGCCAGGCCTACATGGCACGCGGCGTATTTGGCCAGCTAATCTATATCGACCCGAGCGCCGATTTTGCAGCGGTGGTGCTCTCCAGTTGGCCGGAGTTCCTGAGCGCCGACCGCTCGCGCGCGACCCTTGCTGCTGTACACGGAATTCGTAGTGCATTGGCAACGTAGATTGCTTCTCCACCACATCAAGATCACGCGGAGGGCCTCTTCGCCTGAACCGAACTTTCGCCGGCCTCGACATGCTCGCGCCATATCCGAACAAGCATGACTGCTCCGCGTGATCAGGCCCCCGCTACCAACAAAACCTGCAAAGTCTCCCACTCGGGATATTGGCTCAAAAGCTCCTCGGCATAACCGTCGAGGAGCCTTTTATTGTTTGGCCTCCGTCTCCAGTTCACCGACCGCCAGCTTCTCTGCGAAATCCGCATGCGCCTCAGCGATGAAACGACGCTCCATGTAGCTCAGCACGCCCATGGCAGCCATGGTGCTGGCGATATTGACCTGCCACTGAACTTTCATCCAGCGGCGACTAGAGCCCAGCCTATTGCAAACCGCTCCCAAACGTTGGACCGCCGGAGGCTAGAGTTTTCCGGCCTATCTCAGGGAAGCCGGCTGGTGGCCGGGCGTGTTGCCTTCGCTCTGACCAAATGTCGTTGCCGAACCGGTTGAGGCCACGGCGGCGGGCCAAGCGTCAAGGCTTGCTGTAGCTGAGGGCGAGCGCCGAGAGTGCTGCGATGACCATGATGACGCCGTAGGGAACCTTGCGTGTCGCGCGGATTTCCTCGATGCGCATGAAAACGGAGATGTGCGCCAGTTGCAGCGGCATCGGCAATCGGAGAGCCAAAAGGGCGAGGACACCGCCAATCAGCAGAAAGACGGCGAAGGGCAGCATGCCGTGCCAGCCGATGAAAAGGCCGATCGGCAGGAAGAGCTTGGCATCGCCGGCGCCAAAGAGGCCGAAGGCCCAGAGGCCGATGCCAAGGGCAAAGAGCAGGAGGCCAGCTCCTACATCGCCACCGATCCCTTTGGATGAGAAGAGGGCTGAGCCGACATCCCCGGTCGCCAGCAATCCCGTCACGGCGCTCAGGCAATAAAGGGCGAGCAGAGCAAGAATGGCGCCGTTCGGTATTTTCCAGCTGCGAAAATCGCTCCAGGCGGCATAGAGGAAAAGCAATACTGCAACGCCAGTAACAATGTTGATTGCTTGCGTCATGTTTCCTCTGGCATTATTTCAAATGGCGGGTTTCCAGCAAAAACTACCGTATTCGTAATTAAGGCCAAGTCTTATTGGTAGACGAAGGTCAAAAATACTGCATGTCATCCTGTTTGTACAGAATATGGCTCACACAAGTGCCCCTGCATTCCCGCTCCGATTTTAACCATAAGAATAGATACCGGAAATGTCCATAGGTTAGCAGTTGACGATATAATAATTAAGGGATTATTAATCATAGCAGTCGGAGAGGTGGTCTTGATGACATGGCGGGGCCGGAGGACATTGCGGGCGCGCCGAATATTTTGGAGGTAATTCTCGATGAAGGCACTTTTGTATAAAGTTCGCGCTTTCGCGCGGGAAGAAGACGGCGTGGCGCTGACTGAATACCTGATTTTGCTGGCTCTGCTGGTCGGTGGCGTGATCACTGCAGTGACGGTCGCCGGCACGAACCTCAGTGGCGCATGGGACCAATGGGCCACCTGGTGGACCGACAATCTCAACCCACCACCGGCGCCAGTTTGATAGTCATACACGATAATAGAGAGGGGTTTGTTAACCCCTCTCCTCTAATTTAGATTTAAGAAACGGACGTATTTCCGTCCAGTGTAGCGAGTACCGGCGATGCGTTTCTCAACGATCATCAGTCTTGTTGTTTCCATACTATTTGCCGGCGCCGCTGTTTTTGCGACGCGCAGCTATCTCGCCGACCAGCAGGCGAGGCTTGCGGCCAATGGCGGTACGAAGACGCAGGAGAAAATGCTCGTCGTCGCCGCCAAGGCGATGCGCTTTGGCGACCCGGTGCGGGCTGAAAATCTCAAAGCCATTCCGTGGCCTTCCGAGGAAAGACCTGAGGGTTCGTTTCAGGCGATCGTGGCGGTCGTCGGCGATGATAGCGAACCGCGCTATGCCATGGAGGCGATCGACCCCGGCGAGCCATTGCTCGCTTCGAAGATCACCGGCGCCGGCGAGCGGGCGACATTGTCGGYGGCGCTCGATCAAGGCATGAAAGCCGTATCCATCCGCGTCAACGATGTTCTTGGCGTTGCAGGCTTCGTGCGCCCCTCGGATCGTGTCGACGTGCTCCTGACGCGTGTTGTTCGAAACCAGGAGAAAAACACCGAACAGACCTTTGTGGATGTGCTTCTCCAGGGTGTAAAAGTGCTGGCGGTGGACCAGAGCGCCGATGAGCGCAAGGATGAGCCGGTTGTCGTCAAGACGGTGACCTTCGAGGTCACGACCGAGGAGGCGCAGCGCCTGACGCTCGGCGCCAATATCGGCACGCTGTCGCTTGCCTTGCGCAATATCTCTTCCGCTACCGCTGAGCAGACCCGGCCGATTACCGTGGCGGATCTTGGCGGAGGTCCGATGGCGACCGAACTCAGCAACGATCTCGCCAAAAAGGATGACGGACGGTTCGATGTCATCGAGCGCCTGGTGCGAAAGGTAGGGGACGACCTCGGCAGCAGGATGAACTCGGTGGAAAACCAGATGAAGACGCCCTTGCGGGAAAAACAAGTGCAGATCGTCGAACGCCAGGTCGAGCCGGTCTTGCCGATAGAGCCGAAGTGGGCGACGGTGGGTGTCTGGAACACGACGAAGCGTGAGGAGCACAGAGTCGGCCTGATCCAGTGAGATGAAATGCGGCATGCCCGCGGGGCGCGGCGGCCGAACGAGGAGGGGGCTTAAGCCGAATGTTGAGGGGAAGCATCCAAGGGGCGGCAAGGGCGGGGACGCTTGCGGCAATGACCGCGGTTTTTTTAACCTATAGCTGTTTAGGCCCCGGCATCACCGCCCGGGCGGACGCCCAGGAGAAATTCATCAGCCTGGCGGGATCCGTGCAGCAGGTGACGATCCCTCCGAACGAAACGCTGACGATCAGAACCGGCAAACCCTTTGGCGACCTGGTGATTGGCAGCGCCGAGCTGATCGATGTGGTACCTCTTTCCGACAAGTCGCTTTTCGTCCGCGCCAAGAAGAACGGCGCCACCAACATCTCGGTCTATGGCGATGACAAGTCGCTGCTCGGCGTCATCGATATCCGCGTTGCCAGCGATTTCACCGAAGTCGCCATGGCCATTCGCTCCGCCGCACCCTCGGCGCAGGTCCGGGTCATCAATTCGAACGACCGCATCCGGCTGACGGGCATAGTGCGCGATGCAGTCGAACTGCAGCGCGTGATGGAGATCGCCCAATCCTACTCCGATCAACCGGTGCTCAACCAGCTTCGCGTCAGCGATTCGCAACAGGTCATGCTGGAGGTCCGGGTGATCGAAGCCTCCCGCCAGACTGGACGCGATCTTGGCATCGGCTGGTCCGGCCAGGGCAAGAATGGCATCGGCAAGGCAACGACAAGCCAGGGTATTGCGGTCGATGATGACGGCAAACTCGCTCGCACCCTGCTAGACGCCAAAGGCGCCGCGACGGGCATGCAGCCGTTCGGTCAGTTGATCGCCAAGGTGCTGGAAATTTCCGGCGGCAACATCGACGTCGTCATCAATGCGCTCGAACAGAAGGGGTTGGTGCGCCGGCTGGCGCAGCCGAACCTGATCGCCATGAGCGGCGAAACCGCAAGCTTCCATGCCGGCGGTGAAGTGCCGATCCTGACGACGACGAACAACGGAGCGACGGTTGCAACGCAGACCGATTACCGGCCGTTCGGCGTGCGGCTGACCTTCACGCCGGTGGTGCTCGACGACGGGCTGATCAACCTCAAGATCGAACCGGAAGTCTCCGAGATCGATACGTCGATCAACGTCAACGGCAATCCGGGCTTCATTTCGCGCGCGGCCAAGACCACGGTCGCGCTGCGCGACGGCCAGAGCTTTGCCATGGCCGGTTTGCTGCAGTCGATCAATTCCAAGGACATCCAGCAACTGCCGGGATTGGGCCAGCTGCCCATCCTCGGTGCGCTGTTCCGCTCGACGAGCTTTGCGAAAAAAGAATCCGATCTCGTCATCGTCGTCACGCCGCATATCGTGCGGCCGGCGGCACCCGGCGAGGATCTCTACAGTCCGCTCGACCAGACGCGTTCGTCGAATGATGTCGAGCTTTTCGCGCTCGGCGTTTTGGAGGTCGACAAGGATATGCTGCGCCGCTTTCGCAATGGCGAAGGCGTGAAGGGCCCTTATGGCCACCGTCTGGATCTCGATGTCGGAGGCACCCTTGCTGTTGCAAAGAAATAAGCGCGTCCTCCTCGTCCTTGCCGCCGCGAGCTTTGCCTCGGGCTGTGCCGACTATCTGAACCACCGGGACACGATCACGTTCGGGGCTGGAAATGCAGTGGAGGCCAACAAGGGCATTCATATCCAGGATCCTTTCCCGCAGGTGGCGCAGTACACGCGCATCACCAGTGACGGCAAGGTGATCTACAAGGTCATCCGCAACCACCAGGGCGGGCAGACCGGTGCGACGCCGCCAACGATGGTCATGCCGGTGGTGACAACAAACGGAGCGGGCGGAACGACGGGCTACGCGCAGTAACGCGCAGCCAGCGACGGGAATGATGGGCGGAATTTAGGAAGCGGCGGAAAGGAATGCACTAGAAACAACACGTCACGGCGAAGGGGCGCCGGGAGGGAGGGCATGCCAATGTTGAACAGGGCTATCAAGCGCTTCTGGAACGACCATCGTGGCTACGTCATCGCTTTGACGCTGATATCCATGCCGCTGCTACTCGGTTTCTCGCTGCTTGTCATCGATGTTGGGCGCAGCGGCAATCTCCATACCGACCTTCAGAACGCCGTCGATGCAATGKCGCTCACCGGCGCTCGCGAACTCGATGGGCGCGACGACGCGATCACCCGGGCCGAGGCGGCGATCGAGAAGCTTGCCAACACCGCTGCGTTTGGCGGCGGCGGGGAGGGCATGTCGCTCGGCTCCAGCCTCACAGTGTCCTATGACACTGAGAACGAGGCCGCGAGCACGGTCACCGTCACGTTTCTCAAGGCTATTCCGGATGACGATGACGATGCCATACCCGGGTCGATGGTGACGACGGACCCAAATGAGGCATCCTACGCCTGGGTCGTTGCCAAGCCGCAAGCCATGCAAACGATTTTCCCGCTGCCCGTCGGCTTCACCCGGGATACGATCAATGTTTCCGCTGGCGCCGTTGCCGTCTATCACGCCAGCGCCTGCGATATCACGCCGATCTTCATCTGCAATCCCTATGAGCCGGCGGGCAATGCGAGCGAGGCCAGCAACGAGCAGGCAGCGGCGGATCTCCACACCAACTTCGCCGCCGGCAATCTCTACGGGCGGCAGATCGAAATGCACAGCACATCTTCGTCCAATCCCGGCCCCGGCAATTTCGGGTTCCTGAGGACACCTCTGGGCAATGGCGCAGGCGTGATGGCGGAGGCTCTGGCCACCGGCAATCCTGGGGCCTGCTATACGCAGGACAGCCTGGATACCAAGACGGGTGCCATGGCCGGACCTGTCGAAGCCGGCGTGAATACGCGCTTCGGCATCTATGAGGGATCGTTCAAGAGCGCGCGCAGTGATGGCAGCCATCGCCCGGCCCAGAACGTGCGCTCGGCACAAAAGGCAACGGGACAGAATGCCTGCAAAGGCTACGACCCCGTGACGGCCGGCAGCACTGTCGGAGATATCACAAAGGCGGTGCCATTGGGTTACGGCGCAACCATGACCACCCTCGGCGGCGGCAAGATCAGCACCGGCAACAATTGGAACTACGGAAGCTACTGGAGCGTTGCACAGGGTAGTGCGGCGCCGTCGGTCAGCACGATCCTCAGCAACCATTCCAGCTATCCGCCGACGGCTACGGGAACGCCGAGCCGGCCCTCCGCCTACGACGTCTATCGCTACGAACTCAACAACGCGGCACGCCTCAGCCATGCCTCGCCGAATGGCGAGATCGGCACGCCGACGACCGGCGGCGGCCAGTGCTATTCGGGACCTGACCTTTCGAACTACACCGCGGACGAGTACGGCGATCGCCGCGAGATTTTCGCCGCGATCGTCAATTGCGGTTACGAGGCATCGGTCGGCCATCTGAACGGCCAAAAACAAACGAAGGCGGTTGCCTTCGCGCGCATGTTCATGACCAAGCCGGCGGTCAAGGTCGGCAGCGAGCGCTATCTGTCGCTCGAAGTGATCGACATCACCGGCCAGGGCGGCCGCGGCACGCTGGACGAATTCCTGCGCGAAGAAGCGGAACTGGTCCGATGATGGCGCTCAGAAACTTCATCCTCCGCCGGTTCTGTTCCGGCTTCCGGTCGAGCCAAGAGGGTGCCGTGCTTGCCGAAGCGCTGCTTGCGGTGCCCTTCGTGACCTTGTTTGCCGTGGGCATCCTTGAGTTCGGCAACATTTTCTGGGAGCGGATGCAGATCGACGCGGGTCTGAGGGACGCCGGGCGCTATCTGTCGCGCTGCAGGCCGACCACGCCGACCTACACCGCCAACTGCTCAACGGTGACGGCGAAACTGATCGCGTTTTATGGAACCCAGAGCCCGGCAGCGGGCGCCGCACTACGTGTAGCAGGCTGGGGACCCAATCTTGCCGATATCACGGTCACTCCGGTCAATGCAAACGGCACGCTCACCGTTCAGACCGCGCATATCTACGAGACGTCCCCCCTGTTCGGCTGGCTTGGCCTCGATGCGATCACCATCAATTCCTCGCATGAAGAGAGGTATATGGGATGGTAGACCGTCGAGCGCCTTTTTCCTTCTGGCGGGATGACAGCGGTGTGTCCTTGACAGAAGGGCTGATTACAATCCCGCTTGTGCTCCTGATGTTTGGCGCCTTCGTCGAGTTCGGCTACGCCATGTCGCAGTGGAACCAGACGGTGAAGGCTCTGCAATACGGTGCGCGTCTTGCCGCCGTATCCGATCCACTGGTGGATAGCGACGACTTCAAGGATGCCTTTCCAACCGATGCCGACGATCCGTTGAACAACGGGGATGCGACGCCGAACGATTCGACGATATCGCTGAGTTGTGGCGGCGACAGCGGCAACGCCTGTGTCGAAACCGCATTGAGCCGGATTGTTGAGGGAAGTGACGGTGCCTGCGGTGTGGCTGGCGATCCGCGACCGGGCATTTGCGATATCAACTGGCGCATCAAGCCGGCAAATCTGATGGTCACCTATCAGCGCTCGGGGCTCGGCTATTGGGGACGGCCGGACGGGCCGGTGCTGACCATGCGGCTGGAAGTCCAAAATATTACATTTGATCTTCCCGTTGTGGGCGTTTTGCTTGGGCTCGATGACATCGTCATTCCCGCCCATCCGGTGACGATCACCACGGAAGATCTGAAAACATGCTCCACCTGCTAAACCTTTGATATTGAGTGGTAAAGCGAGATGACAGCTCATATGAATTTTGCAGCATCGACCAAGATTCTCATTCTTTCCGATGACGCGGCAGCTGCGAGCCTGATGCTCGACACGTTCGGGTCCCTTTCGCGCTATGACGTGCGCCATATGGCGCTGACGGCGCTCGTTGAAGCAGGGCGTTTCGATCCTGCGCAGTTCAACCTGATCGTGCTGGATGTCGACGACGGAGAGATGCTGAGCCGGCCGGAACTGCTTGCTTTCCGCAACCGCCATCGCAATATTCCGCTCGTGGTCATCTCCGAGGATCTGGCCGATGATATGTTGCGGCTGCTGTTCCGCCTGAATGGCAACGACTGGCTGAAGAAGCCGCTCGAACGTCGCGCGCTGATCGACATGATCTCGACGCATGCGCCGACGGCGGGGGCCAGCGACAGCCGGGTCCACGCCGTCGTTTCGGCCGTTGGTGGCGCGGGCGCCAGTGTGATTGCTTCCTCGCTCGCACACGTGCTGGCTCAGCCGACGAAGAATTCGGCGCCGCGCGTTGACCTGTTCGATCTGGATTTCTCCTCCGGCTCGCTCGGCTATTATCTCAACCTCGTCAATGATTACGACCTGAAGCCGGTCGTCGCCAATCCGTCGCGTGTCGATCTCGAATTCATCGATCTCGTGCGCAAGCGCCATTCGGGCGGTTTTTCGCTTCTGTCGTTCAGGCAACCATCGGTTCTTTTGGCGCCCAAGGGTGCGGAACTGGTCTTGCGGATGCTGGATGTCGCGGCCTTTGAAAGCGATCACACGGTTCTCGACGTCCCCTATTACCACACCCCATGGAAGGATGACGTGCTGGCATCGGTCAACAGTATCTGCATCGTCACCGAAATGACGATCCCCGCCCTTCATCAGGCCAAGGAGTTGTTCGTCAACCTGGTGCGGTTGCGCGGCAATTCGGACCAGATTTTTGTCGTCATCAACAAATACCGCACCAAGCTGTTCAGCCTTGGTGTGCGCCGGCAGCAAGCGGACAAGGTTTTCAAAGATACCCACGCTCATATCATTGCCTATGATTGGGACACGCTGAGCGAGGCGGTGAACCGCGGCGTATTGCCGGTCGAGGTCAACGCGCGTTCACGCTTCTGCGGCGCCATCGGCAAGCTGGGAGCGCTGGTCAGATGACGTCACGCCAGGGCAGCAACGGGCAAGAGGCGCAGCACGGCAAGAGCGCGGGCCGCGTGCTGCGGGGCATTCTGGCCGCGTTGTCTTTCGGGCTTGCCATCGGATCGACCGAGGTTTCGGCGAGCGGGCTGGTGCCGCGAAGCCTGGGGCCGGCGACGGGCGCCATGGTAACCACCGCGCAAAACTATGCGGCCGGCACGATCGTCATCGTCAGCAAGGATCGGACGCTCGATCTTGTCGTCTCTGGCAATCGCGCCATCCGCTACAGGATCGGTGTCGGCCGTGACGGCTTCCGCTGGAGCGGCGTCGTCAAGGTCGGTCACAAGGCCGAATGGCCCGACTGGCGGCCGCCCGCCGAAATGAGGGCGCGTGCACCGGACCTTCCCGAGCTTGTGCCGGCTGGACCGTTCAATCCGCTGGGCGCACGCGGCATCTATCTCTACCGGGGCAATGCCGACACGCTCTATCGCATTCATGGAACGAACGATCAATCGACGGTCGGCGGATTCGCGTCCTCGGGATGCTTCCGCATGAGCAATGCCGACGTCATCGATCTCTATAGCCGGGTGAAAGTCGGAGCCACAGTGATTGTGAAATAGCCGAACAGGGGGGAAGCTGATGACGAACGGGTTCATCGGACGTTTTTACAAGCGGCCGCAGACGGAAGAGGGAGAGGACGCGCAGCTTGCCGCTCTCCCCACCACTGCGGCGGAGAAATCGCCCCTGCCGCAACTTCAGGCCGCCGGGGTGTCTATGACGGCCGGCGAGGAAACATCGCTCGGCCGGGATATGGTGGCCGAGCGGGTCAACCTGCATCGCTACCTCCTGGACCGCATCAATCTCGGCATTCTCGACACGCTCGACAACGAAGAGATTGCCACTGAGATCCGGCCGTTGGTCAAGGATTATATCCGGCAGAACAATTTCCCGCTCAACGCCAAGGAAATCAATGATCTGATCCATGACATCACCGACGAGATGCTCGGGCTTGGGCCGATCGAGCCGCTACTGACCGATGATACGATCGCCGATATTCTGATCAATGGTCACAACAACGTCTATGTGGAGCGGGGCGGCAAGCTCGAGAGCACCGCCGTCCGCTTCAAGGACGAGGACCATCTGCTGCGTGTAATCAACAAGATCGTCTCCGCCGTCGGGCGCCGCGTCGATGAATCGACCCCACTGGTCGATGCCCGCCTCAAGGACGGGTCGCGCGTCAATGTCGCCATCCGGCCGATCTCGGTCGATGGGCCACTCGTTTCGATCCGCAAATTCACGCGCTCGCCCCTGACGCTGGAGCGCCTGGTCGAGTACGGCGCAATGGCCAACGCGATGCGCATCCTGCTCAGCGCCGCGGTCAAAGGCAAGGTGTCGATGATCATCTCGGGCGGCACCGGCTCGGGTAAAACGACGCTGCTCAATGCTCTGTCATCGCAGATATCCCCGAAGGAGCGTCTGATCACGATCGAGGACGCTGCCGAACTCCAACTGCAGCAGC
>NZ_JBFUBH010000049.1:0-20497 GCF_056405855.1 Pararhizobium sp. P1_E7
GCGCGAGGTTGCCGAACAGACCTGACCCTGGTTCCAGAAGATGCCGAACATGATCCATTCGACGGCTTCATCGATATCGGCATCCTCGAAGACGACGAAGGGCGACTTGCCGCCGAGTTCGAGGCTCACGCGCTTGATGTCGCGAGCAGCCGCGGCCATGATTTTGGAGCCGATCGGTCCCGATCCTGTAAATGCCAGCTTGTCGACCCCCTTGTGATCGATGATCGCCTGGCCAGCCACGGAACCGGCGCCGGTCAGAATGTTCAATACCCCTGCAGGCAGGCCGACGTCGTCGGCAATGGCGGCCAACTCAAGCGCCGTCAGCGACGTTTGTTCAGCGGGTTTGAGAACAATTGTGCATCCAGCCGCAAGCGCCGGTGCGACCTTCCAGGCGGCCATCAGCAGCGGATAGTTCCATGGAATTATGGCTCCCGCGACACCAATCGGCTCCCTCACCGCCTTGGACGTGAACCGGTCATCGGCGAGGACAATGTACTCTTCCGGATTGCTATCGAGCTGCTCGGCAAGGCCCGCGTAGAAATCAAAACATCCTGCAGCATCCGCAACATCCCAGTCCGCTTCTGGAAAAGGTTTGCCGTTGTCGAGAACTTCCAACCGGGCGATCTCTGCCTGGCGCGCACGAATGCCGTCGGCGATGGAACGAAGATAGGTCGCACGCTGGGCGCCGGACAGTTTCGGCCAGCCATCCTTGTCGAAAGCGCGGCGGGCCGCCTTGACGGCGAGGTCGACGTCTTCCTCGGTCGCGGCGGCAATCGTTTGAATGACTTCCTCGGTCGCAGGGTTCGTGACCTCGGTGCTAGCACCCCTGATGGGCTTGACCCATCTGCCGTCGATGTAGAGTTCGTTTCGCATTACCGTTTCCTTCCTGTCGAGCGTGGCGTCCGGTTAAAACCGGTCGACGCGATAGGGTTTCATGTCGATGGGCGGCGTGACGCCCGTGATGAGATCGGCCATCAAACGCGCGGTGGTCGCGCCATATGTCAGCCCGAGATGCCCATGGCCGGTGGCGTACCAGACGTTCTTCCGCTTTGCCGATGGGCCCATGACCGGAACGGTGTCCGGCATGGCCGGGCGATGCCCCATCCATTCGGTCGTATTTTCCACCTTCAGATGAGGCAGTGCCTCCCTCGCCCGCTTCACCAGAACCTTGGAGCGTCTGTAGTCTGGCGCAGCATCGAGGCCGGCCATTTCGACCGTGCCGCCGACGCGGATGCCGCCGGCCGTCGGCGTGACCATGAAGGCCCGTGCCGGCCAGATCATCGAGTGGCGGATCGAAAGACCCGGCGCCATGATCTGCGTATGGTAGCCGCGCTCCGTTTCGAGCGGGATCGGCTCCTGCAGCATTGCCGACAGGCGTGCGGTGAAAGCTCCGGCCGCCAGGACCACCGATCCGGCTTCAAGCCGGCGGCCATCAGCGAGGCGCAAGGCTGTAACGCCGGAATTGTCGTGATCGAAACCGACGACCTCTCCCTGCTGAATAACACCGCCAAGCTCTTGGAATTTTTCGAAGAGTTTCAGAACGAGTTTATACGGATCGGAGATGGAACGATTGTCAGGAAAAAGCAGTGCCTTGCTAATCTTAGTCGTCAAAGCAGGTTCCAGATGACGAATGGCGTCGCCGCCGAGGATTTCGTAACGGAAGCCGAAACGATCCAGAATCTCGACATGATCCCGGTCCGCGTGGAATTCCGCCTCATCGGCGTAAACGCTCAGGCAGCCTTCTCTGCTGAGCATATCCTGAAGACCCGTCGTCTTCAGCAGATCGTCGAGATCCTCGTAAACCCGTGCGCACAGGGCAGCCCCCGCAGCCTCAAGCGCCCTGAGCTTCGACGGGCGGCTCGCCTCGAGAAAACGCAGAAACCAGGGGATAAGGCGGGGCAAGTAGGAGGGGCGGATGCGCACCGGGCCTTCCGGATCAAGCAACCATTTCGGCATCTGCGCCCAGATTCCCGGCCGGGAGGCCGGCATAAATTCCGTCACCGCAATGCTCGCCATGTTGCCATAGGACGCACCCTGCCCCGGCCCGGTCTTGTCGACCAGCACGACGGACTGGCCGCGGCGCTGCAACTCGTAGGCAATGGCCGTACCAATGATGCCGGCTCCGACGACGACGATGGGAGACACTTCTTTTCCTCAGGCTCAAGAGATAACGACCGGGGCGCTGTCGCGCCCCGACAGAGATGACGCCTACCAGTTCAGGATAGGCTGCATGGCTGCGGTGAATTCCGCCTTCTCATCGGTGGTCAGCTCGCCGAGCGGAGCCCGGCAAATACCGACTGGAAGCCCCTGCAGTTCGCAGCCATACTTGACCTTCTGCACGAACTTGCCGCTCTCCAGGATGTTCATGRCACGATAGAGAACCACCATCTTCTCGCGCGCCTCGGCAAGGTCGCCCGAGCGGAAGGTGCGGTCCAGATCGACGCAGGCCTTCGCCATGCAGTTCGCCGGTCCACAGATCCAGGCGTCGGCACCCCAGAACATGAAATCAAGGGCAATGTCGTCGGATCCCGAGATCAGATCGAGGCGCCCCTTGTAGCGGGCATGGATATCGATCGCCCGTTGAAGCGAACCGGAGCTCTCCTTGATGCCGAGAACGCGCGGATCATCGGCCAGTGCGTCGAGGATGTCGAAGCCGATCTCGACACCATCCTTGTAGGGATAGCTGTAGAGGACGAGGTTGATGTCGGTTTCCGTCAGCACCATCTCGAAATGCGCCAGAAGCTCTTCCTGGGTCGGGCGGGTATAAAACGGCGTGGCGAGCAGAACGGTGTCGTAACCGATCTCCTTGGCGCGCAAGGTGTTCTCGATGACCTCGCGGGTCGCCGGTGCATTCGTGCCGGCGATCAGGGCCTCGCCTTCGTTGGCGAAATCCTTGACGAATTTCAGCACCTCATCCCGCTCCGCATTGGTAAGCGCGGAATATTCGCCGGTCGATCCCATCGGCACCCAGCCTGTCACGCCCGCAGCGCGCAGGGCAGTCAGATGTTTTTCATAAGCTTTGAAATCGACCTTGCCGTTTGCGTCGAAAGGGGTGATGAGCGCGGGCATGACGCCGGACAGTTTCATGGGGTGTCTCCTGTCTGTGAAGCTGTTGCGATTAGATGGCGAGTTTCCTGAGGATCCGGGCCTCGATGACCGAGACGGCCCGTGTCAGGGGAAACGCAATGACGAAATAGATGAGCGCCACGACCGTGAGCACTTCGACCGGCCTTGCGGTGTTGTTGGAGATATTCTGGCCGACGAACATCAGATCGGCCATGCCTACGGCCGAAACCAGCGCGCTCTCCTTGAAGAGACTGACGCAGTTCGACAGCAGTGTCGGAATGGCGCGAAGAACCGCCTGCGGCAGAACGACATTGATGACCTGTACGTTCCTCGGCAGCCCAAGCGCCACACAGGCATCAAATTGCTCCGGCCCGATCGACTTCAGGCTCGCCCGGAAGGTCTCGCTGGTGATTGCTCCCATGTACAGCGTCAGCGCAACGACGCCGGACGTGAAGTTGGAGAGCTCGACACCAAGCATCAGCGGCAGGCAGAAGAAGATCCAGAACAATTGGACAAGGACCGGCGTGCCGCGGAAGAATTCGACATAGGCGCTGGAAACCGCCCGAACGGCGATGTTGCGCGACGTGCGGGCAAGGCCGACGGCAAAGCCCAGCGCGCAACCGAGCACGATACAGATCACAGTGAGTTTGAGCGTCGTCCATAGTCCGAGCAGAAGCGCGTACTGGAATTTGGACAGGATCGAGAAATCGAGTTCCATGACGTGCCCCTAGCTGACGAGAAGCTGCCGGCGGCGCTCAAGCAGGCCGACGATCTGGGTTACCGGGAAAGACACCGCGAAATAGATCAGAGCGACCACGGTGAATGTCTCGATCGGGCGATAGGTCTCCGTTGCCAGGGATTTGCCCTGGTACATGAGATCCTGGATCGCGACGATCGCAACGAGGGCGCTCTGCTGGAAGATCACGATGCCATTGGTCAGGAGAACCGGCACCGAAGCACGGAAAGCCGTTGGAAAGACGATATGGAGAATGCGCTGGATCGGCGTCAGGCCAAGGGCGATCCCGGCGTCGATCTGCTCTTTGGGCACCGCTTGGATGGACGCCCGGTAGGCTTCGGCATTGAAGGCCATCAGATTGAGGCCCAGAGCCAGCACGCCCATCGTGATCGGATCGAGAAACACGTCGAACAGCATCGGCACGCAATAGAAGATCCAGACAATCTGGACGATCGCGGGCGTGCAGCGAAAGAACTCGACGAACAGCATGAACGGTAGCCGGACGAGCTTGAACGGGCTCATGATCAGCAGCGCCAATCCGAAGCCGAACACGATGCCGATGACATTGGCGGCGACCGTCAGTTCAAGCGACACCCATAGGCCCTTGAGCAAGGGTGCAAGCGAGACCGCGTTGAAGTCGAATGTGTAATCCACCCTCGCCTCCTATTGGTTGATGTGAAAGACACGGTCGATGAATTCCTTGGTCCGTTCCTCTTTCGGAGACCCGAGCACCTGCTCCGGCGGACCGTCCTCGACCACCACTCCGCCTGCGCAGAAGATGACCCGCGAGGCAATATTCCTGGCGAACCACATATCGTGGGTGACGATCATCATCGGCATGTTCTGGGCGGCTAGCTGCAGGATGACCTGCTCGACTTCGCCCACCAGTTCCGGGTCCAGCGCCGACGTTACTTCGTCGAACAACATCAGCTTCGGATCGAGCATCAAGGCGCGGGCGATGGCAACGCGCTGCTTCTGGCCGCCGGAAAGCTGGGCCGGATAGGCCCTCGCCTTCGCACCCAGCCCGAAACGCTCCAGGAGGATCTGCGCCCGATCCTGCGCCTTGGCCTTTGCTTCGCCGCGCACCTTGCAGGGAGCAAGGATGAGATTCTGCAGGACATTGAGATGCGGAAACAAGGTGTAATGCTGGAAGACCATTCCGATCGAGCGGCGGACGCTCATGTCGATGACGGTCTTGCTCTCACTGCTCCCGGAGGAGATGTACGGCTTTCCGTCAAAGGTCACCGAACCTCTGTCGATCTTCTCCAGCCCCATCATCACCCGCAGCAGGGTACTCTTGCCGCCGCCGCTTGGGCCGATGACGACAACGCGTTCACCCGGCTTCATTTCGATATCGATGCCTTTCAGCACCTGGACTGCGCCGTCGGCATAGCTCTTGTGGAGCGCCTGCATTTTGACGAGGGGAAGACTGAAGGACATGGTCATGGCCGCTCTCGGTTCATCTTAAAACCAGAAGAAGGCGTCGGCGACATGCGCCGACGCCAACAGGATCAGTTGGAACTGCTGAGAACCTGATCCACCGCCTTGCGGATCAACTCGTCGACATGACCGGTCGCGACCTTTTCCTCCAGGAAGATATTGACCACTTCTACATCGGCGGCCGACATGCCGTGCGGCAGGCCGAACGAAACACCCTGCTTGGCAAGCGCAGGCGTCGGATTGATCGCCACCGCCCAATCCGGGTTGGCCTGTGTGAGAAGCTGGTTTGTGTCCGAAGCGTCGACCAGGAGATCGGCGCGTTTGGAATTCAGCGCGAGGCGCGTTTCATCGTTTCCAGGCAGGCGCATGATCGTCGCGTTCTTGACGACGGCCGAGATCGCCTTGTCCTGCGCGGTACCGGACATGACGGCGATCGTCACATCGGCCTTGTCGATATCGGCGACCGAAGCGGCGCCCTGCGGGATCTTCGGGTTGCTTTTGTTGTAGGCAAGCGAGATCTGGTATTCCATCGCCGGGATCGAGAACTGGACGGCCATGGCGCGGGCCGGCGTGCGGTTGAGCGCCAGCGACATGTCCCACTTCCCGGCCTGGAGACCGGCAACGATATTATCCCAGGTCGTGTCGATGAATTCGGCTTTCACCTTCAGCGTGTCGGCGAACTCGCGGCAAAGATCAGCATAGAAGCCGGAATATTCTCCGGTCGCCGGGTCCCGCATGATGTACGGCGGAGCCACTGCAGCACCGCATTTCAGGACACCCGCAGTCTGGACCCCCTGCCAATATCCCTCGACAGTCTGGGCGTGAGCGGCTGGTACGGAAAGAGCACCCACGAGAGCGAGCGCTGGCACTGCCCGCGCGGCGGACGTGATCATCTTCGAGAACATCGGTATTCCTCTTTTGCTGTGCGCGTGATGCGCGGTTCCACTCGTCGGCTCTGGCCGTTTCTGTTATTTCATGTCGGCTACGTGTCGACTGAATAATATTTGTCAACAGCGTGTCGACAAAGTCAAGCGGAAAAATTACATTGCCGGGACGATGGTTTTCTGGCCCAATGCCGCATCTGCCGATGAAAGGGACCTAAGTGTCTGACGAGACTGAAGTGAAACGAATCYGGGGTACCGGCTGGAAAAGCGTCTACGACACGCTCCGCAACGAGATTTTGGCGCTGACGCTGCCCCCCGGCCAACTTCTCGACGAAACGACCCTTGCGGAGCGTTTCGACATGTCCCGCTCACCCGTGCGGGAAGCACTGATCCGCCTCGGAGCGGACGAGCTCGTGGTGACCCTGTCGAACCGCAGCACGATTGTCGCGCCGATCGAGGTCGCCACCTTTCCAAAATATGTGGAAGCCCTGGACATAGCCCAGCGCATGAACACCCGCCTTGCTGCCGCGTTGCGCACCGATACCGATCTGAAGGTCATCGCCAAGCGTGACAAGGCCTTTGCGACGGCAGTCAGGACCGGCAATCACCTCGCCATGTCCGAGGCGAACAAGGAATTCCATATGGCGATCGCCTATGCTGGCAAGAACCAGTATCTCGCGTCGTTCTACGAGAAGCTCCTGTCCCAGGGCCAGCGCATGCTCCACCTCCATTTCGAGTACCTTGAGCGAACACATGAAGGGTATCTGCTGACGGACGAACATAGCCAAATGCTGGACGCCATCCGGGACAAGAATGTCGATCTGGCCGACGAGCTCGCGCATGCTCATACCCGCCAGTTCCAGGACAATTTCATCAACTTCATGCGCGAAAACTACACGACCGACGTCACGCTCGGTCCGTTGCGAGCCGCGGAGTAGATCGTGAGCGTCAACAGCATTGGCTTTGTCGGCACCGGCGCCATTACCGAAGCGATGGTTCGCGGACTTCTGACCACCACCCCCTATGCGGCCGAAGTGCACCTTTCTCCGCGCAGCGCGGATATAGCCGCCCGGCTTGCCGCCGACTTCCCATCGGCGCGCGTGGCCAAGGACAATCAGGCGGTCGTCGATCTTAGCGAGATCGTCTTTCTCGCCGTCCGGCCGCAGATCGCCAAAGAGGTCATTGAGGCGCTTTCCTTCCGGCAAGGCCAGTTGGTCATCAGCGTCGTCGCGGCAATAGAGCGGCAGAACCTGCTCGACTGGATCGGCGCCGACGTGCATCTGGTGCAGGCGATCCCGTTGCCATTCGTCGAGGACCGTCTCGGCGTCACCGCGATCTATCCGCCGGACGTCGAAGTCGCTTCTTTGTTCGACGCCCTCGGCAATGCGGTCCAGTGCGAAACGAAAAAGGAATATGACCTTCTCGCGGCCGCCAGCGCACTGATGTCGACTTACTTCGGCGTCATGGAATTCGCAACGGAATGGCTGGCGGACAAGGGCCTTGAAAGATCGAAGGGGCGAGCCTATCTCGCGCCGCTTTTCCAGAGCCTCGCAGATAGAGCGCAAAAAACCGACATCGAATCCTTCAGCGAGTTAAGCCGGGAGTTCGCCACCAAGGGCGGGCTGAACGAACAGGTGCTCTCGGATTTTGAAACCAAGGGTGGAAAGGCGGCGCTGACCCAGGCTCTGGACGGCGTGCTGGCACGCATCGAGGGTGCGAAAAGCTAGAAAAAGGTTGGTGGTGTGCATTGCGACATCAGCATGATCGCTTTCTGTTCCGCCGTCTCTAGGAAGCCGAATCCGCCGGTTGGGAATGACGGGGGCATCCCGGACGAGACAACTAGCGAAGCAGAACGACTGCTTCTGGGAGCTTCAGTGGGTGGTTGGGCGACCGACATGCGGGCGCTATCCAGACGTGACAGCGCMCATGCCCCTCTAACTCAAACGGATTTCGCGAGCCAGGGCCTGTAGCTGCCTGAACGCATCGTACCGCTTGGCATGCAGTACAGCGGTTTCGCCTCCTTCTGGCTGGTAGGTGTGATCGGTCGCTGAGAGGGCTGCCATCGCCTCGCGCACATCGTGGAAGATGCCGCCGGCGACGCTGCCGAGGATGGCGGCGCCGAGCAGGACCGGTTCTTCCGCACGCGTTGCCAGCAGAGGTTTTCCCGTCGCATCGGCGAGAAGTTGGCGGACCAAGTCGAGTTGGCCGGCGCCGCCGCTGATCACGATCTTGTCGATCGGCGCTCCAGCGGCCGCTTGGACATCAATGATCTGACGAAGGCCATAGCCGATGCTGCACAGGCCTGCGATGTAGAGCGAGATGAGATTGTCGAGATCGGGATCCATGCCGAGACCGACAACCGCAGCGCGGGCATGCGGATCAGCAAAGGGCGCCCGGTTTCCAAGGAATTCCGGCACGACGTGCAAGCCGTTCGCACGTTCCGCCACGCCGGATAGTGTTTCGGCGTTTTCTGCCGCCAATTCGGCAAGCAGAACCGGTAGGGCAAGGCCGCGCGACTTCGCCAGCGCGGTCGCTTCGCTTGCAGCCGGATGGAAGGACAGGAGCTGGTCGATTGCAGCACCCGCCGCCGACTGGCCCCCTTCGTTCAGCCACATGCCAGGCACCATCGCCGAAAAATACGGCCCCCAGACGCCAGGCACGAACACCGGCTCATGCGTCGAGGTCATCGTGCAGGACGACGTACCGAAGACATAGCCAAGATTGTTTTCCGGTGGGCCATCCACTCCAACGGTCCCGATCCCGCCCGCATGGGCATCGATCATGCCAGCTGCCACCGGCGTGCCGACAACTAGGCCGAGGTCAGCCGCCGCCCGCGCCGTCAAGCCGTTACCGAGCGGCGTGCCGGGCTCGACGACATGCTGGCCGATGCGGGCAAAGTCCTCGTCGGCCAGGACGCCGAGACCGATACCGTGGAAATAGCTCGGGTCCCACCGCTTTTCATGCGCGAGATAGGTCCACTTGCAAGTGACCGTGCAGGTAGACCGGGCGAGATCGTCCGTAGCGCGCCATGTAAGGAAATCTGCGAGATCGAAAAACTGCCAGGCAGTGTCAAAAATCTGCGGACGGTTTTCCTTGAGCCAGAGGAGTTTTGGTGTCTCCATCTCCGGCGAAATTAGGCCGCCGACATAGCGCAACACTTCGTGGCCCTTGGCGTTGATGCGCTCGACCTGGTCCACGGCGCGGTGATCCATCCAGACGATGATGTCCCGCTTGGCATCCTCCGATGGACCGACGGCTAGCGACGTGMCATCCTTGCCAAGCACGACCAACGAGCAGGTCGCGTCGAAACCGATGCCGGCAATCTGCTCGGGCGCAACACCCGCCTTGGCAACGGCATCGCGCACGGAAGCGCTAACGGCAGCCCAGATCTCCGTGCTCGACTGCTCGACCATCGCGCCCGGTTCGCGAAACAGCGTGATGTCGTGCTTGCCGGATGAAAGCATCCGGCCGGCTAGATCGAAGACGCCGGCTCTTGCACTTCCCGTGCCGACATCGACGCCGATGAGGTAGCGTTCGCCGCCCGCTGGGCGTGCGGAGGAAATGTTGCTCATGATTCTACCGCCTGCAATCAGGAATGTTCTTGGCAGGCGGCGTCTTGCCACCCGCCTCTATGGCCTTAAAGATCGACGCTGTTCGGAAGGATCACCAGGTCGCGGATCGTGACGTTGCGCGGCCGCGTCAGCATGAAAAGCACGGCATCGGCAACCTCCTTCGGCTGCATGAGGCTGCCATTGGCAAGCGCCTCATCCATCTTCTCCTTCGGCCAGTCGTCGAGCAGTGCCGTGACCACCGGTCCGGGCAGGACCGCACCAACACGCACGCCATGCTGCGCCACTTGCCGGCGCGTGCTGTGCACGAAGGCCTGAACCGCGAATTTCGAGGCTGTGTAGATCGGCTCCCAGACAACGGGAACGACGCCGGCGATCGAGCTGGTAAACAGGATATCACCCGTCTTCTTCTCGATCATGTGGGATAGGACCGCGTGCACCGAGCGGAAGGCCGCGTTGATGTTGAGATTCAGCATTCGGTCCCAGGCGTCGGGGTCGCCCTCCGCCACCTGACCGCCAATATAGGCGCCGGCATTGGCGTGGAAGACATCTAGCCCGCCGGCGAGGTCGAGTATGCGCGGCAGCATGCCGGAGACCTCGGACGGCTTCAAAAGATCGACGACGAGCGGTAGGGCGTTCGGTCCCAGCCCCTTGCAGAGCACTTCCAGTTTGTCCTGCGCGCGGTCGATGAGCACCACTCTTGCTCCCTCCGATAACAGGGTGCGCGCGCATTCGAGGCCAATGCCGGAAGCGGCGCCCGTGATGGCAACGACTTTGCCTTTCATGAGGTCAGCCATGTTCAAAACTCCATTCCAATGGTTTCGGTCAGGCGCGGCCGTGGCTGACGCGAGAGCGGCGCGCGAGCGAGTCGACGATCACCGCGATCGCGAGAACGCCGCCGGTGATCATGTAGCGCAGCGATGAGCTGAGGTTCAACAGCGTCAGGCCGTTCGAAATCGCCTGGATGACGATGATACCCAGTAGGGCCGAATAAGCGCTGCCGCGTCCGCCGAACAGACTAGTGCCGCCGATAACCGCCGCTGCGATCGCGTTGAGATTGACGTCGCCGGTGCCCGCCTGCTGGCTCGACGAAGCAAGGCGGGACGCCGAAAGGACACCGCCGAGCGCGGCAAGTGTCGAGCAAAGCATGAAGGCGCTGGTATAGATGCGGCGCACGTTGATACCCGAGCGGCGCGCGGCTTCCTTGTTGCCGCCGACGGCGAACATTGAACGGCCCCATTGGGTGCGTGTCAGTGCATAGTTGAGGATGATCGCAAGGGCCACGAACAGCGCGAACATCCACGGCACGCCACGGCCGATATTGAGGTAGAAGACAGCCACTTCAAGCGCAACCGTCAGGACCAGGGCCTTTAGGATCAAGGCGCGCAGCGGCTGAGCGGAGAGGTTTGCCGCCTGGCGCTGGCGCATTGTCCGCACGCCTTTACCGATCATGACAAAGCCCGGCACCAATGCTAGCCCGTGGGAAAGCCAGTCCGGCATGATCAGGACCTGACCGAAGCGAACGAGTGAGGACGCATAGGGTAGGTTGATCGATCCGGTCGGGCCGAGGATGTAGAGTTGCAATCCAAGAAGAGCGAGCAAACCAGCAAGCGTGGCGATGAAGCTCGGCATGCCGAGACGATTGTAGAGGGTGGCATAAAGCAGGCCGATGCCCGCGCCGACGACAAGCGCTGCCAGGATGGCGCCGACGATTGGCAGTCCCATGTTCACCCAGAGTACGCCGACCATGGCCGATGCAAGTCCGCTCATGGAGCCGACAGAGAGATCTATTTCGCCGAGCACCAGCACGCAGATGATTCCAAGCGAGATGACGCCGACGGTCGCGCAATCGAACAGCAGATTGACCAAATTGTTGGGGGCAAGGAAGATCGGATTGAGCACCGAGAAAACGATTGAGATGACGACGAGGCCGACGGCGACCGGGAGCATACCGAGATCGCCGGCGCGCACGCGGTCAATGAACGCCCGTGCCATGCCGGAAAAGCTGTCATCGTGGCGCACGCGCTCGTCACTGCGGTCCAGCATAGTCTGGACGTTGTTTGAAGGGCTATGGCTCATGCGGCTCCCCCATGGTTTTCCTGAACGTGACCTGCCTTGCGGTCGAGGCGGCGCGAAACGGAATTGTCCGTCGCCCCCGTTATGGCGGAGATGAGCTCCTGATTGGACGATTCCGGCGTGAAGACACCGTTGTTGCGCCCCAGCCGCAGCACGACGATCCGATCGGCAACCGCACGCACGTCTTCCATGTTGTGGCTGATGATGATGACGCCGAGACCACGATCACGAACCCGCTCGATGAGGTTCAACACCTCCGCCGTCTGCGCCACGCCCAGTGCCGCCGTTGGCTCGTCGAGCATGATGAGCTTTGGATTGAGCAGCAGCGAGCGCGCAATCGCGACGGTCTGCCGCTGGCCGCCGGAGAGCGAAGCGATCGGCTCGCGGACGGAGGGGATACGCGCTGCAAGTTCGCGCAGGAGCGTCCAGGCGCGCACTTCCATCGCGACCTCGTCAAGCGCCCATGGTGACATTTCACGGCCCAGGAACAGGTTCGCCACGACATCGAGGTTCTCGCAGAGGGCGAGATCCTGGAACACGGTGGCAATGCCGAGATCCAGCGCCTCGGCTGGGCTGTCGAGCGTCACCGTCTGCCCGCAAAATTCGATCGAACCAGCGGACGGTTGGTGTACGCCCGCGAGCACCTTGATCAGCGTCGATTTGCCCGCGCCGTTGTCACCGACCAGCGCAACGACTTCGCCGGCTTTCACGTCGAGCTCGATATCCGTCAGTGCGGATACGGCCCCGAAATTTTTTGATACGCCGCTAAGACGCAGCACGGATTCTCCCTTGTCGGGAGCACTTTGAAGCGTGGCTGTCATGGCCCTGTGACCTTTCGACTGATCGAGGTGTCCGGCTGCGAGGCGCAGYCGGACACGATGTGCAGCTCAGTTGATGATGCCGAGCTTGCGGCAACCGTCAACATACTCGCCGGTGCAGACTTCTTCCGGCTTGTTGATGCCCTTGTCGAAGATTTCAGCCTTAATGTTCTCCGCCGTGACAACCGCCGGTACGAAAAGCTGCGAGGGCGTTTCGTACAGCTTATGGGTTGCTTCGGGCGTTTCGCCCTTGAGCAGCTTCACCGCCACGCCGGCCGCAGCCGCAGCAACGATTTCGGAGGGTTTGGAGATCGTGTTGTACTGGTCGCCCGAGATGATGAGCTGGAGGGCTGCGATCGTTGCGTCATTGCCGGTGACCGGCGGCATTTCCTTGACGCCGGCAGCCTTCAAAGCTGCGATCGCGCCGCCGCCGGTGCCGTCGTTTGCCGCAACGATACCCGTAATCTGGTCGCCGAAACGGGTAATCTGGCCAGCGGCCCATTCCTGAGCCTTTGGCGGCGCCCAGTCCGGCGTGTCATATTCGGCCAGCGTCTTGTAGGGCGAACCGTCCAGCGCAGAGTCGATACCGTCACGGATGAGGCCGGCGGCAGCATCGGTCGGCGAGCCATTGATCTGCAATACGCCGGCTCCATCCGCAACGCCCTTCGCCTTTAGGTAGTCGACCAGTGACTGGGCGATAGCGCGGCCGATGCCTTCATTGTCGAACGAAACGTAGTAGTCGGCCGGCTTGTCCGGGATCGGGCGGTCATAGGCGATAATCTTGACGTCCTGCGACTGGGCGATTTCGACTAGACCGGCGGCGGCGGCGGAATCGACTGGGTCGAGCACGATGATCTTGGCGCCCTGCGCAATTACCGAGTTGAACTGCTGCTGTTGGAGCGCGACGTCTGCGTTGGCATTCTGGTAGATCACCGTGCAGTTAGGGCAAAGCTTCGCCATCTCGGCCTTGAAGCCGGGATAGTCGTGCTGCTCGTAGCGGGTCGAAGCCTGGTCGGGCATCAGAAAGGCGACAGTCGCGGCATCCTGGGCAAAAGCGGCATTGCCGATCGACAGGATAAGGCTTGTCGATGTGAGCAGATAGGTAAGCGTCTTCATTGGTTTCCTCCATGGTTGATTTTCGCCAGCGACCTCAAGTCTCCCAAGGCGCCATGCACCGACGTCCCCGTAGCCTCCATCGGCGCACGAGTCATCTTCCGCTGCGGTCGCGCTGCAACGTCCCACGCTCGTCGGTGCTGTGTCTGACTCCTCCCTTGGGTCAGCCGCTGATTAGGCAACTCCATCGATGAAGCAAGCTTGCTCAATCGATGAAGCATGAATTGCCACCAATCCTTATTGGTGTCAAGGTGGTTCGCGAAAGCGGAGATGAAATGTGAATCGAACGAGCCAAACGAAAAGGACGACCATCTACGATCTGGCGGAATTGGCAGGCACGTCGGCCAGCGCCGTCAGCGCCGTGTTGAACGGCAACTGGAAGAAGCGCCGCATCAGTGTGAAGCTCGCCGAGAAGATCACAAAGCTCGCCGAAGAGCAGGGTTATGCGCTCAACATGCAGGCGAGCGTGCTGCGCCGGGACCGTTCCAAGATCATCGGCATGATCGTTCCGAAATACGACAACCGCTATTTCGGTTCGATCGTCGAGCAGTTCGAGGCACTTGCCCGCGAACGTGGCCTCTTTCCGATCATCACCTGCACGCGGCGCGATCCGGCGCTTGAACTGGAGGCGGCGCGCGCCATGCTGTCCTATCAGGTCGACTGCCTGATCGCGACGGGCGCCACCGATCCGGATCGCGTGATGGACCTGTGCTCCGCCGCCGGGGTCAGGACCATCAACCTCGACCTACCCGGCTTGCGCGCACCCTCCGTCATCTCCGACAATTATGGGGGCGCCCTCGAGCTGACGCGGCGCGTGCTTAACAACTGCGAAAAGGAATACGGCGGCAAGACACCCCTCCTCTTTGTGGGCGGTCGAGGTTCGGACCACAACACAATGGAGCGCGTCCGGGGGTTTCGCGATGCGCATGCACAGGCTGGCGTCGCGGTCGATGAGATGCTCGTGCTCACTTGCGGCTATGCCCCTGAAAAGGCGGAAAATGCCATGAAGCAACTGGCCGAGCGGCCGAGCAACCTGCCCCGCGGTATGTTCGTCAACTCGACCATTTCCTTGGAAGGCGTCATGCGCTGGATCCGCCGTTCCGGACACTATGCCAACCGGATGCCACAGCTTGGCTGCTTCGACTGGGATCCTTTCGTTGCCATGCTGGGCGATCATATCGAAATGGTGCGGCAGGATGTGCCCAAAATGCTGGAAGCGGTGTTTGCCATCATCGATTCCGGCGCCACGGACCTGACTGTTGTACAAATCCCGCCCATCGTGGAGAAGATCGGTTGAGGCGCAGGCACACGGCTGCACTCGGCAAACATTCCGCGGGGTGCGAAAAGTGGTTCCCTCATTAACACGCCTTACAAGCTGGTCGCTGACACTCTACACTTTTCCGGATCGCCTCCTCATGCGAACCCGCTTGATCGCCACTCCAGATCGGACCAAGGGCTTAGTGTACGGTGAGAATAAATGGCTCACGATCTATCCTGGCCACGTATCTCCTGGCGAGACGAAGAAGGGCAACTGGTTGCCGACACCAGAAGGAAAATACGGTCGTGTCGCGCGCGTATACCGCCCGCAAAAGGCTACGATTGATGGAAGCTGGAATTTGCCAACGCCCGAAGCTGCGCAATAGATGATTACTGGCTGGATGACCGGATTTGGCGCAAAGCGGTCATTCGCGCCAACATCGCCAAACGGCAGCTTTTGGCCCGATAGCTGTCTAAGCCCCCGATTGCTCGCCTTGATCGGGTTCGAACCCTCGAACCGCTATCTCGATCGCTTGGGATAACAATGATTTAATGAAGCTCCCCACCCTCGCCGCGCTGCAGCTTCTGATCGTGGATGGCGATTCTTCGCTGCACGCCTTCACACCGTCTGAACCAAAGCGTCAATCCGAGATACTACTTCCGAGCATTAAGTTTCTTGTCTCTGCATTCTGATGAAAATGAGCCGAGGCTGCGATGGTAGGCTCGGCTCATTTTTGTGATCAGAGCGATTTCAACACATCGCCCAACGCATCCACCAGCATGTCGGCATTTTCGCGGGAGAACACCAGCGGTGGCCGGATTTTCAGGATGTTGGCGTGGGGCCCGGACGCGCTGATAAGGATGCGGCGTTCGCGCAGGCCGTTGACGATGCGCGTCGTCAGCGTCGCGTCGGGGCGCTTGGCGACCGGGTCGGCGACGATCTCGACGCCGATAAATAGGCCGGAGCCGCGCACATCGCCGAAGGCCGGATGGTTGGTAGCCAAGCTCCTGAGGCCGTTCATCAGGTAGCGTCCGATTTCCAGTGCGTTCTGTTGCAGGCCCTCGACGCGGATCGTGTCGAGCACGGCCTTGCCGGCGGCGGCCGCGACCGGATTGCCGCCGAACGTGTTGAAATAGCGGGCGCGCGGGCCGAATTCAGCGATGACCTCCGGGCGCAACACGATGCCGGCCATCGGATAGCCGTTGCCCATCGGCTTGCCGATCGTCACCATGTCGGGTGCAACACCGTGACGCGCGAAGCCCCACATGGCCTCACCGGTGCGGCCAAAGCCCGGCTGCACTTCATCGGCGATGAAGAGGCCGCCCGCCTCGTGGATCGCGTCCACTGCTGGTTTCAAGAACCCCTTTGGTTCGGCGAAGATGCCGTCGCTGGAAAAGATCGTGTCGGCGATCAGCATGGCCGGTTTGATGCCGTGGCGCTTCAGGTCGGCGATCGCCGCGCGCACGTCGCGGCCAAACTTTTCCATCATCTCTTCCGGCGAATGACGGTAGCTGTCCGGCGCGGGGACGGTGCGCACATGCGAACCCAGTGTCACGGATTCGCCAAGCGAGGGCGAGAACTCGGCCACCGCGCTCGTCAGGCCGTGATAGGCGAGTTCGGTGGCGATGATGCCCGTGCCGCCGGTGACATAGCGAGCGATGCGCACCGCAAGGTCGTTCGCCTCGCTGCCGGTACAGGTGAACATGACCTGGCTGAGCGCTTCGGGGAAGGTCGCCGTCAGCGCCTCCGCATAATCGACAATACCTTCGTGCAGATAGCGCGTGTGGGTGTTCAGCACGGCGGTCTGCTGCGTGATTGCCCCCACCACACGTGGATGGCAATGGCCCAGCGAGGCGACGTTGTTGTAGGCGTCGAGGTATTTCTCGCCGGCGGCGTCATAGAGGAAGACGCCTTCGCCGCGCACGAGATGCAATGGCTTTTCGTAAAAGAGACGGTAGGCGGGCCCGAGCACCTTTTCGCGGCGCGCGATCAGCGCCCGTTCGGTCTCGTCCAACCGTTCAAAATCTTCGCGCGAGAAAGCGTTTACCATCGACATGATTCAGGCCTCGAAAAGGTTGGGCGCGAGCGTCTTGAGCCCCGCCGGTGTTAAATCGGATATGTTGAGGAGCCCCTGCCAGGCGAAGGCGTGGTTGCGCATGATGTAGTTGTGGTTCTCCGGAAAACGTGCCGAGCGCCATTCGGCGATGATGATTGACATTGCGAGCCGCGCCCGAGTGAGTACTGGCAGGAGTTCCATTTCGGCCGGTTCCAGAGTGCGCGCCGACAGGAAGCCCTCCAGGAAGGCGCCGGAGCGCGCCTCCCAGTTCTCCGACGCCAGATGATAGGAAAGTGCGACGGCGAGATCGTTGACGAGCGGCCCATACACCATATCGCCGAAATCGATGATGCCGACAACCTCGGTGGGTTCTGCCGGGTCGAGAAGGATATTGTGCGGGTTGAAGTCGTTGTGGATGATCTGGCGCCGCGTAAGTCCGGTGATTGAAGGCAACGCACGCTCGAATTCGAGAAGCACGGCTTCCGCCTGCGCGCGGCGTTCGGGAGCGACATGATCGACGACGGCGGCGAGATCCAGCGTGTGGGAGATATCCCACATCAGCTTTCCGGCGGGCGGGCGTCCGTTATAGTCCTTAAGACCAAGGCCAAGTTCCGCCAGTGCCCGGCCGACATTGCGGCTCTGTGCCTCGCAGGCGTGCGTGCGATACTGCAACTCACCGCGCAGGAAGGTGAGTAGGCGCATAATGCGCGGGCCGTCCGAAGTGGCCAGTGTGTGGCTCGGTTCGCCGTTCTTCGTCGGGACAAGCCGGGGTACGGGGACCGCAGGGGCGGTCGACGCCAGATGCAGCAGCGCGCCGTCCTGGAAGTCGAGTGCTGCCGGGTCTTCTGCGGGGTTGGCGATCTTGAGGACGAACTCGGTTCCGTCGCTGCGGATGAACAGAAAAGTCTCGTCACGCTCGCTGGAAAGCCGCTTTACCGTGCCGTCAAGGCCATAGATATCCGCGACTGCGGCCTCGGCATCGGCGAGCGATGTCGGCTCCCATGTCGCAGACATGGAATCTGTTTTCTTGGTGGCGGATGATTGCTCCGTCATGTTTACTCCGTCGCGCGATTTCCCGCATTCTCTTTGATAACCACCCTGTTTCGATGGGTCTGTCGTCCGTTGAAACAGGGTTTGGCACCCTTGCACCGATACCGTGGCTGGCGGAAGATGCCCGCTGCGGCAGATCGTACTTGAAACATGTCAAAAAAGATGCATCAAGTATCTTATTATTCTATTTCCCGGATCAATTCCATGCCTGAATTCACCACACTGGACTATGAGAACCTGAATAGCGCCGTCTATGGCACGTTGTGCGATGCTCTGATCCAGGGGCGGTTCCAGCCCGGCGACCGGCTGAAGATCCGCGATCTTGCCGAGCAGTTCGGTACGAGCGTCACGCCGATCCGCGACGCCATCCTCCGGCTTGCCAGTGACGAAGCGATCGTCTTTCGCTCGCCGCGCGATATCCGTATTCCGGGCCTGAGCGAAAGCCGGTACAGGGAGATTCGGTCGATCCGCATTCGGCTGGAGGGCCTGGCCGCAGAAACGGCTGCACAGGTGGCGACTAGCGCGGATATCGACGTTCTGGAGCGCATTTTACGCGAAAACGAGCTGGCAATTGATGCCGGCGATCGATTGAAAGGTACGGAACTTAACCAGGCCTTCCATTTCATGCTGCCGCAGATCGCCGGTCTTCCAGTTCTGAACGGCATCCTGCGACGGCTCTGGTTACAGATGGGACCGCACATTTCCGATGCCTATATTCAGGGCGGGCGAGCGATGATCGATCATCATTATCCCGTCATCGAAGCCCTGAAACGACATGATTCGGCCGCCGCATCCATGGCGATCGTTGATGACATCCTGCTCGGCGGCAAGCCTATTCTGGAACGCATAGAGCGCGACGAGCAGAGGCATGCGCGGCGGGGCTGACCTTTCGCGGGAGGAGGCTTGCATTTCGCCGAGCGCCTATTAGGATGTATCAAGCATCAACGGAGAATGCTCGCATGACCGAAGAACGCCGTTACATGTTGCTGACGGGCGCGAGCCGCGGCATCGGCCATGCCACGGTCAAGCTGTTTCAGTCGAAGGGTTGGCGCATCCTCACAGTTTCTCGTCAGGCTTTTTCCGAGGAGTGCGCCTGGCCGTCGGCCCGCGAAAGCCATATCCAGGCCGACCTGGCGGATCTCTCGCAGATCGACCGCCTTGCCGCGACCGTGCGCGAGCGCTTGCCGGACGGGCGGCTGCATGCGCTGGTCAACAATGCCGGCATCTCGCCGAAGGGACCGGAAAGGAGCCGCCTAGGCGTGATGGGCACAGACGCGGAGGTCTGGACGCAGGTGCTGAATGTCAATGTCGTCTCGACGGCGCTGATCGCCCGCGCGCTCATGCCGGAGCTTGAAGCGGCGAAGGGGTCGATCGTCAACGTCACCTCCATTGCTGGAACGCGTGTCCACCCCTTTGCCGGTGTTGCGTATGCGGCGTCCAAGGCGGCTCTCGGCTCGCTGACACGGGAAATGGCGCATGAATTTGGCCGCCGCGGGGTAAGGGCGAATGCCATCGCGCCGGGCGAGATCGAGACGTCGATCCTGTCGCCCGGAACGGATGCGTTGGTGGCCGCGGAAGTGCCAATGGGAAGGCTAGGAGAACCGCGCGAAGTTGCGGAAACCATTTATTTTCTCTGCACCGAGCCTTCGTCCTACATCAACGGCGCTGAAATCCACATCAATGGAGGGCAGCACGTCTGACAATGGTCAAAAAGGGGAAAATCCCCATTGACCGGTAATGACCGGAATCCATTCAATCGGTTGGAGGCGCCCAGGGGAAAGGGCGTGAAGATCAGAAAGATTGCACACCGCCGATAGGCCAAAGGTGAAGGTGGCGCCAACAGCTCGCATGAGATCGTCATCGGAGCCGGACTATTCGGTTCCTTCAGTAACGAAGAAAAGGGGAATGCAATGAAGACTTTCATGAAACCTGCAATTCTGACGGCCGCTGCCGTCGTTCTGTCAGCAAGCCTTGTCGCACCGGTTTTCGCGCGGGACCTAACTGTCGTCTCCTGGGGTGGCAATTATCAGGATGCGCAGCGCAACATCTATTTCAAGCCTTTCTCCGAGAAGACCGGCAAGCCGGTGCTCGATGAAGCCTGGGATGGCGGCATCGGTGTCATCCAGTCGAAGGTGAAGGCCGGCGCGCCGAACTGGGATGCCGTGCAGGTCGAGGCCGAAGAACTGGCGCTCGGCTGTGCCGACGGTCTCTATGAAAAGATCGACTGGGACAAGATGGGCGGCAAGGACAAGTTCCTCGATACCGCCGTCAATGACTGTGGCGTCGGCGCCATCGTCTGGTCGACGGCGATCGCCTATGACGGCGACAAGCTGAAGGAAGGTCCGGCCTCTTGGGCGGATTTCTGGAACGTCGAAAAGTTCCCCGGCAAGCGCTCGCTGCGCAAGGGTCCAAAATACACGCTGGAATTCGC
>NZ_JBFUBH010000050.1:0-20427 GCF_056405855.1 Pararhizobium sp. P1_E7
CGGCAGGATCGTCTCGGTATCGACGTCATCCGCCGTCTCGCCGTTCAGTAATCGCAGCAGGATCTCGGCGGCCGCACGTCCGGCGCCGTGTTGCTGGATTCTGACCGTCGTCAGCTTCGGCCGGATCAGCTCGAGGAACGGCATGTCGTTGAAGCCAGTGACGGAAACCTGGCGCGGGCAGTCGATGCCGCGCTCGCGCAGGCCCTCGATGGCGCCCAGCGCCAGGCGGTCGTTGGCACAGAGCACGGCGGTAAAGGTCTTGCCAGACGAAAGCAACTCGGTCAGGCAGCGGCTGCCCTCCTGCTCGTCGAAACGGGTGGCGACGGCGATGAGCTGTTCATCGATCTCGGCGTCGAGGTCTTGCGCCGCCCTGCGGAATGCCGCGAGCCGTAATTGCCCGGTGGAGAGATCCTGCGGCCCGGCGATATGTGCGATCCGGGTATGCCCGAGTTGGCGCAGATGCCGCAGCATCTGGCAGATGCCGGCATCCTCATCGTTGATGACATAGGGGATATCGGAGTCCTCGACCTTTCGGTTGAGCGTCACGACCGGCAATCCATCCTCGGCAGCACTGGCGATCGACGGATCGCTGCGCAGCACGGCGGCGTGGATGATGCCATCCACGCCGCGGTCGCGCAGCACGTCGAGAAGGCGGATTTCCCGATCCCTCTCGCTGTCGGTGTTGACGATGATCGAGGCATAGCCGAGAGGCTCGAGCACGCTTTCAATGCCGCGCAGGATCGGAGGGAAAATGACGTTGGTGATATCGGGGATCATCACGCCGACGGTCATCGTCCGGTTGGTCCTGAGCCCCGCCGCGATCCGGTTCGGCCGGTAGCCCAGGCTTTCCGCCGCCGCCTGGATTCTTTTGGCGACTTCTTCCGTGATCGTTTTGCGCTCAATGGGGTCCAATGCCCGCGAAACGGTCGATACGTGAACGCCGGTCTCCCGCGCTATGTCCTTCAACGTAATACGTTTTTTTTGCATGTCATCGCCTCACATGGTGCCGCATTCTACCGTGTGAATCGAATTAAGCAATCGATTGCAGAATTTTCCTTGACTGTACGAATATGAGATGTTAGTGAATTATGCAATCGATTGCACGCTTTCGCATGGCGAGATATCGTTCGTCGATTATTCACGCGATCATTTGCCTTAGGGAGGAGCCTTGGAGGTAAGCGATGTGCGCGGAGCGGGCAATCCGGTTGTCCGTCGATTTTTTTGGCAAGCCGTGCAATCGATTGCACCAAAAGGAGGAACATCGATGAAATTGACGAAATTTCTAGCGACGACGGCAGCGGCGGCTTTGCTGGCCAGCGCCGTCCAGGCGGCAAACATCAAGATCGGCGCATCGCTACCGATTACCGGCGGCCTTTCGGTCAGCGGTGAAAAACACAAGCGTGGCTACGAGCTGTGCACCAAGCTGATCAACGAGGCCGGTGGTATTCTCGGCCGGCAGGTGGAGCTGGTCGTCAGCGACAATCGTTCCGACCCGGCAACCGCGATCAACCAGTACGAGCGATTCATCAATGTCGACAAGGTCGATGCGGTCTACGGCACCTTTTCCAGCCGCCTGACCTTCCCGGTCGCCAGCATTCTTTCGAAATACAACATGGTGCACCCCGTACCGTCGGGCGGCGCGCTGCGCATCTACGAGCAGGGCTACAAGAACCTGTTCTATTTCCAGGTCAGCGCCGCGGAATATACCGGCAAGGACGTGATCGCCGTTATGAAGGACATCGTCGCTTCGGGCCAGGCGCCGAAGACGGTCGCGGTCGTTTCAGCCGATGACTTCTTCGCCAATGCGATTGCCGCCGGCCTGCTGGGCCAGAAGGTCAAGGATCCTGCGACCGACAAGGAAATCGCCGATCTTGCACCCGGCTATCTTGCCGACGCCGGCATCAAGGTCGTGATGCAGGAGAAGTGGCCCGAAGAAGGTTTCAACGACTGGCTCAATATGGCCAACTCGATCAAGCGCTCGGGCGCCGAGATGATCGTCGGCCTGACGGCATCCGCCGAAGAGGCCGTTCAGTTGACGCGCGCGCTGAAAACGGTCGGCGCGACACCGAAGCTGGTCTATCTCAGCCAGGGTGCGCAGAACGAGTTCATCGAAGGCGTCGGCAAGGAAGCCGCCGAAGGCGTGTTGATCCACACGACCTGGCACAAGGACGTTCCATTCGAGGGCACGCTGGCCGGCAAGCCGTTCAGCAACGGCGACTTCGTCAAGGCATTCCAGGCCGCCTATGGCGTCGAGCCGGATGAAGACAGCGCCATCCCCTTCGCGGTCTGCCAGGGCATAGAACAGGCCATTGCCGGTGCCAATTCCACCGACAATGCCAAGATGGGCGAATGGCTGCATGCACGCACCAAGGATAACCCGGTGCGCACCGTTCTTGGCCGCTTCACCTGGGACGAGCGCGGCCTGGCCAAGAACAAGGAGCACATCATGACCCAGTGGCAGGATGGTCAGCTGAAGTTCGTCTATCCGAAGGGCGAGTTCGAGGGCGTCGTGCCGTTCAGCTACCCCAAGGCGGGTTTCTGACCTCTCCCGTACCGTGAGGCCGCGCCGCGGTCTCACATCCTGACTGCCGAATGCAGACGTGATGGAAGGTAAGACGCATGCTCGAAGTGAAAAATCTCTGCAAGCATTATGGAGGCATACGGGCCGTCGACGGCGCGACGTTTACCGTCGAGAAGGGCTCGGTCACCGCCCTGATCGGCCCGAACGGCGCCGGCAAGACGACCGCTTTCAACTGTATTAGCCGCACGGTTGCGCCCACATCCGGCGAAGTCTGGCTGGACGGCCAACGGATCGATCATCTGCGGCCGCACAAGGTGACCGCCAGGGGCCTGAGCCGCACCTTTCAGATTTCCCGTAATCTCTCGGACATGACCGTCATCGAGAACGTCATTGTCCAGTCGCGCGTCGACGGCATCGCCGGGCTGTTCAAGCCGGCGATGAGCCGGGAGGAAAAGGACAAGGCCATGTCCATCCTCGATTTTCTCGGCATCACCCGCATCGCCTATGAGGACGGCAACAACCTGTCCTACGGGCAGAAGAAGCTGATGGATCTCGCAGCCCTTCTGATGTCCGACCCGAAGATCATCCTGCTCGATGAGCCGGCCGGCGGCGTCAACCCGTCGCTGCTGGAGGAAATCATCGGTCATATCCAGGCGCTGAATGCGCGCGGACTGACGGTGCTGATCGTCGAGCACAACATGGACCTGATCATGCGGCTTTCGCACCGTGTGGTCGTGATGGCGCAGGGCCGGGTGATCTGCGACGGGACGCCTGATGTCGTGCGCAAGGATCCGCAGGTGCTTGATGCCTATCTCGGTGGCGTGCTCGAGCAGGAGGCGGCGTGATGACGGAGCTTCTTCAGGTTACCAACATTACCGCCGGCTACGGCGATGGTCCGGCGATCCTCGACGGCGCCCATCTGACCGTCGAGCCCGGCAAGGTCCATTGCATCATCGGCCCGAACGGGGCCGGCAAATCGACGCTGATGAAGGCCATCTGCGGCATGCTGACGATCCGCAAGGGCGACGTCGTCTTCAAGGGCAAGCGCCTGAACGGCATGCGTCCGGACCAGATCCTGCGCGAAGGCATCTGTTTCGTGCCGCAGGAGCGGGCGCTGTTTCCGAAGATGACCGTGCGCGAAAACCTGCGGATGGGCGGCTTCATCCTTGATGACAAGAAGGAGCTGGAACGCCGCATCGAAGGCATTCTCGAACGGTTTCCGATCCTGCGCGAGCGGGCAGACCAGCATGCCGGCACCATGTCCGGCGGCCAGCAGCAGACGCTCGCGATGGCACGCACGCTGATCATCAAGCCGGCGATCGTCATGCTCGACGAGCCCTCGCTCGGACTGGCGCCGAAGATCGTCCAGGAAATGTTCGACATCATGAAGATGATGTCGGCGGAAGGCGTCACAGTTCTGCTCGTGGAGCAGAACGCGTTGATGGGCCTGAAGAATTCCGACTGGGGCGTGGTGCTCGACCTCGGACGCACGCTGTTTGAGGGGCCGGCCGCCAGTGTGCTGGCCGACCCGCGTATCCAGGAACTCTACCTTGGCGGCAAGAAGGCCGCCTGAAGGAGCACATGATGGCAGATATTCTGCAAATACTCATTCTGGGCCTCGCTCTCGGCGGCGTCATCGCACTGATGGGGTCCGGCCTGTCGCTGGTCTTCGGCGTGATGCGCATCGTCAATCTCGCGCACCCTTCGCTGATTATTGGCGGCGCCTACGTCACCWATTGGGCCTTCAAGATGACCGGTCTCGATCCGATCGTCATGCTGCCCGTCGCCTCCCTGATCATGGCCGCCATCGGCGTTCTGCTCTACCGTCTGATGTTCGAGCGGGAAACCAAGAGCGCCAAATATTCCGAGATGACGGTGCTTCTGACCTTCGCGCTGGCAATGATGGTCGAAGGCCTGCTTGGCGGGTTGTTCACAAATACACAGCGCGTCGTTTCGCCGGAATATGCAACGGATGCCTTCTTCATCGGCGATCTCTTCATTCCGAAGGGGCAACTCTATGCCGGCATCGTTTCGCTTTTCATTATCGGCGGGCTGAGCCTGTTTCTCAAATATTCCCGCCTCGGCTATGCGATCCGGGCAACGACGCAGAACCGTGAAGCTGCCGAGCTTCTGGGCGTCAACGTCAACTTCATCTGCATCCTCGCCTTTGCCATCGGCATCGGTCTTGCCGGTGCGGCCGGGTCGCTCGTCAGCTTCGTTTTCAGTTTCTTCCCGGCAAAACATTGGGAATGGATTGCCATGCTGATGTCGGTCGTGGTGCTCGGTGGCATGGGCAGCATTCTCGGCACGGTGGTCGCGGCACTCATGCTCTCGGTCATCGCCGCCTTTGTCGGCACCTGGATCGGCGCGACCTGGTCGACGCTCACCTTCTTCCTCGCTCTTTTCCTCATCCTGCTGGTGCGGCCCCAGGGCCTGTTCGGCGAAAAACCGGAGATGGCATGATGTCCGTTACACTTCAGCAGTCCAGCGCCAGTGCAGTCGTCGAAGCGCGCCGCGCCCACAATGAGAAGCTTGCCCGCAAGGCCGACCAGACCCGGGCCACATGGTTTCCATTGGCCGTGATGGCCATCCTCATCGCCCTGCCGCTGCTGCAATTCACCGGCAACTACAATTACCTGCTGCACATGGTGCTGTTCACGGCCTCCTATGTCGCCATGGCCTCGGGCTGGAATATCCTTGGCGGCTTTGCCGGCTACATTTCGCTCGGACACGCCGTGTTCTTTGCGATCGGCGGCTATTTCTCCGGCATGATCCTTGCTCGCTACGGCATCTCAACGATCATCACCGCACCCCTGGCCGGCCTCCTTGCCGCGGTGGTCGGGTACCTCATCGGCATGGTGACGCTGAAGGTGCGGGGTCCGAGTTTCATCATCTCATCGATCGCTCTTTTGATGATCGCCCGCATCCTGTTCGATAACTGGGAGTTCATCGGCGGCGCCAATGGCGTCACGCTGCCGCCGAACGGTCTGCCCGTGCTCTGGGCAAAAGTGCCTTACTATTACGCGATGCTGGCCATTGCCGCGTTTACCATCTGGGCGAGCTACCGGATCAAGCACTCGAAGTTCGGCCTTGGCCTCAGGGCCATCTCCAAGGACGAGATCAAGGCGGAAAGCGCCGGTATCGACACCCGCTTCTACAAAGTGATGGCCTTTGCGCTGTCGGCATTCTTCGTCGGCATGGCGGGTGCGGTGTGGGGCGAATACCTCACCTATCTCAGGCCCAACATCTTCCTGGTGATCCTTGTCTCGGCAAACCTGGTGCTGATGTCGATCCTGGGCGGCAAGGGCACGATTGCGGGACCAGCGATCGGCGCCATCCTGATCGTCGTGCTCAACGAACTGTTCGTCGCCACCATGGGCGCCTCGGAGATCAACATCCTCGGTACGGGCATGGTGATGGCGGCGGGCCTGATGTTCTTCCCGCTCGGCCTCGTCGGCACGCTGGCGCGGAAAGGCAAACTGCCCCGCGTTCTCAACTGGGATTGACCGTACGCACTGTCCCCAATCGGGCGCCGTCTCAATGCTTGATTTTAACCTTGCCGAAGGGCGGGAGGAGAGATGTCATGCCGGAATATGTTCTTTACAATGCGCCGCAATCCACCTGCAGCCAGCGTGTCCGCTACGTGCTGCATGCCAAGAGCCGAGAGTTCGAGGAACATAAGCTCGATCTCTTCAAGGGCGACCAGCTGAAGCCGGAATACCTGAAGATCAATCCGAACGGCCTGGTGCCGGCGCTGGTCCACAACGGCAACGCGGTCATCGATTCCGCCGTCATCATGGAATATCTCGAAGATATCCTCGGCACCGTCTCGCCGTTACGGCCGGAGGATCCGCTGAAGGTGGCCCGGATGCGGGCGATGATGCGCTACATCGATGAGGTTCCGACACCGGCGGTCCGCGTGCCGTCCTATAATCTGGCGTTCCTGCCGCACTATCAGGCGATGACGCAGGAGGAATTCCTCGCCGTCTGCGAGAGCAAGCCGCTTCGCCGCGAGTTCCTGCTCAAGATGGGCCGCACCGGTTTCCCGCAATCGGAAATGGACGAAGCGCTCGGTCGCCTGCGCCGCGGCATTGAGCGCATGACAAGCTGGCTGCGGGAAAACGACGGCCCCTGGCTCATGGGCAAGGACCTGACGCTTGCCGACATCGCCATCATGCCCGTCATCGTGCGTATGGACGACATCAATCTCGGCCACATCTGGGACGATGCGCCCGAAATCAGCACGTGGCTCGACCGCATCCGCACCACCGATGCGTTTGCCAAGACCTATTACCACGGTGCCCTGCTGACGGAGAAATATCCACATCTGCGGGCCTTGAAGACGGTAGCCGCCTGAAGCGCGGGCAACGACAGGAGAAGCATCATGCAGCACGTAACAATCGAACCGAAGCTCATAAGCACAGTTGCCGACGTGACGCCGACGGTGCTTGCGGCGATGTCGCGCACATCCGATCCGCGGCTGAAACAACTCATGGATTCCATGGTTCGGCACCTGCACGCATTCATCATCGAGACCCAGCCGACCGAAGAGGAATTCGAGCAGGGCCTGCGCTGGATCGCAGCCCTTGGCCATCACACCAACGAGAGCAATAACGAGGTGGTGCTTGCCGCCGACGTCGTCGGTGCCTCGACGCTGATTGACCTGATCAACAATGACGGCATGCAGGGTGAAACCATGTCGGCGCTGCTCGGCCCGTTCTATCGCGGGCAGGCGCCGGATTGCGCCTGCGGCGACTGCATCGCCCGCTCCGAAACGCCCGGTCCGGTGCTCTATTTCAAAGGCAAGGTGACGGGTGTCGATGGTGCTCCGATCGACGGTGCGAAGCTCGACGTCTGGCAGGCCTCACCGGTCGGTCTTTACGAAAACCAGGATACGGGCCAGGACGATTTCAACTTGCGCGGCGTGTTTCGCACCGATGCCGCCGGCAGCTTCCACTTTACTTCGGTCAAACCGGCCGGCTATCCGGTTCCGGTCGACGGCCCCGTCGGGGATCTGCTGCGGGCACAGCAGCGCCATCCGATGCGCCCAGCGCACATCCACTTCATCGTCTCGGCGCCCGGCCACAAGACGCTGGTGACCCAGATATTCTCGGACACCCATGACGCGCTCGCCACCGACGTCGTCTTCGGTGCCAAGACACAGATCATCGGCGACTTCGTCGAGCATACCGAACCGCATCCCGATCATCCGGACACGCCGCTGCCGTTCTACACCTGCGAGTACGAGTTCAAGCTGGTCGAGGGTGAGCCGACTTATCCGGTACCGCCGATCTCCGGCAAGAAACATTGACAGGGCAGGAAATGAACATGTCGCAGGCTCTGAATGACAAGGTCGCAGTGGTGGTTGGCGGTTCCGGCGGGATCGGGCAGGAAACCTGCCGGTTGCTCGCAGAAGCTGGCGCCCGCGTCGCGGTCGGCTACCGTTCCAGCAGGGAAAAGGCAGAGGCGCTCGTCAAAAGCCTGCCGGGTGAGGGACACGTGGCTTTGCCGGTATCGATCGAAGACACGCCGAGCATCAAGGCCTTTCGCGAGGCCGTGATCGCACGGTTTGAGCGGGTGGATATTCTGGTGAACACGGCCGGCGTGACCAAACCGGTTCCGCATGCCGATCTGGATGCGCTGACTGATGAACTGATCGACCAGATATTCGTCAACAACTGGCGTGGCGTGTTCTCGACGGTCAGGGCCTTCGCACCGGCCTTGAAGGCAAGCGGCGACGGGCTGATCGTCAATGTCTCCTCGATCGCCGCTTTCACCGGGATCGGCTCCAACATAGCCTACTGCGGCGCCAAGGCAGGGCTCGACATCATGAGCAATTCGCTGGCGCGGGCCTTGGCACCACATGTCCGTGTCATGGCAGTTTCACCGGGCATGGTCGATACCGATTTCGTTCCCGGCCGCGGCCAGGAATTCAAGGACAAGGCGGCGGCTGCAACGCCGCTGAAGCGGCTGACGACCACCACCGATGTCGCCGAAGCAATCCTTGCCTGCGCAACACATCTCAAATTCTCGACTGGCACCCGGATTGTCGTCGATGGCGGGAGGCACCTCTGATGCAGCCAAAGATCATCATCACCTGTGCCGTGACCGGCAATCTCACCACCCGGGAAAACCACCCGGGCCTACCGGTCACGCCCGAGGAAATCGCCAATTCTTGTCTGGAGGCAGCCGATGCCGGGGCAGCCGTCGTCCACATCCATGTCCGCGATCCGGAAACGGCAAAGCCGTCGATGGAGCTTCGTTACTACAAGGAAGTCATCGAACGTATCCGGGCGAAGAACGATGCGGTGATCCTCAACGTCACCACCGGGCCGGGCGGACGCTATCATCCGAGCGACGAGAACCCGGCCGTTGCCGGTCCGCGCACGACGCTGATGCGGCCGGAGCGGCGGGTAGAACACATCATCGCGCTTAAACCCGATATCGCGACACTCGATCTCAACACCATGACCTTCGGCGCCGAGGTGGTGATCAATACCCCCGGCAATGTGAAAATCATGGCCGACCTCATCAACGGTGCCGGCGTCAAGCCAGAACTCGAAGTCTTCGACACCGGCGATATTCAGCTTGCCAACGATCTGCTGAAGGCCGGCGTGCTGAAATCGCCCGGCATGTTCACCATCGTCACGGGTGTCAAGTATGGGCTGCCGGCAACGCCGGACGCGATGGCGCTCGCCGCGCGCATGCTGCCGCGCGATGCTGTCTGGACCGGCTTCGGCGTCGGCCGGATGTCGTTTCCGATGGCTGCGCAATCCTATCTGCTCGGCGGCCATGTGCGGGTCGGGTTGGAGGATAATTCCTACATCGCCAAGGGCGTACTCGCGAAGGGCAACGGCGAACTCGTCGAGCGCGCCCGCGACATCATCGAAAAGCTGGGCGGGCAGATCGCCGGCCCGTCGGAAGCCAGAAGTATCCTGCAATTGAAGGCCTGAGCGGCCGGGCGTACCCAAGAAAGGACCAACCCAATGAACATCCTCACAGAGACGAAGGCCGGCAAGGCGCTGCGTGTTTCGCAGGCATCCGCCGATCTCGACAACCTGCTTATTGACGTCGTCGATGTCAGCGTACCGCGTCCGGGTCCCGGCCAGGTGCTCGTCGAAATCGTCGCCGCCGGCGTCAACCCGAGCGACGTCAAGGCCTCCCTCGGCCATATGCCGCACGCCGTCTGGCCACGCATTCCCGGTCGCGATTTCGGCGGCATTGTCCGCGAAGGCCCAAAACAGATGATCGGTCTGGAGATCTGGGGCGGCGGCGGCGAACTCGGCATCAGCCAGGACGGCAGCCATGCCAAATGGATGGTGCTCGACCAGAAGGCAGTGCGTGAGAAGCCTGCCAACTTCACCATGGAAGAGGCGGGTTCCATCGGCGTGCCTTTCATCACCGCATACGAAGGCTTGCGGGAAGCCGGCGGCGTGCAGCCAACCGATGTCGTTCTCGTCTGTGGCGGCAATGGTAAGGTCGGCCAGGCTGCGATCCAGCTCGCGACCATGGCTGGGGCCAAGGTTTTCGCCGTCGAATATAACGACCAGCCGCTGCTGGGTCACACCAATGCTCCGGTGACGATGCTCAACAGCAGCAAGGACGACGTGGCGCAGATCGTTCGTGACCAGACCGGTGGCCACGGCGCCGATATCGTCTTCAACACCGTCGGCAGCCCCTATTTCGAGATTGCAAACAAGGCGATGGCGAAGCAGGCGCGGCAGATCTTCATCTCGACCTTCGACCGGGCCGTGCCCTTCGATATTTTCAACTTTTTCCGCGGCCGCCACAAATATATCGGGATCGACACGCTGGCACTGTCTTCCGTCGATGGTGCGCGTATCTTCGACCGGCTGAAGCCGAAATTCGAGGAGGGTCTCTTGAAGCCTTTCCCGATCAATCCGGCCACCTGCTACAGCCTCGCTGGCGCCGCCAAGGCCTATGCCTCGGTACTACGCGGGACGCCGGATCGCGTTCTCCTGAAGCCGTAAAGGGCAGGCGATGCAGGTTACCCGCTATCAGGAGGCGAAACCTTACGAGGCGGCAGAGCATTACGACATGCGCTGCCTGCGCCTGCAGGGCAAGGAGGCGACGGAAACCGATACGATCTGGATCGGCCTGTCGCATCTTCTGCCCGGCGGGCGGACCTCGCTGACGGCCGCGTCCGTCGAGAAGATCTATATCGTTGTCGCGGGAGAAGTGACGGTCGAGACGGTGTCCGGGACTGTTGCGCTCGGCCCTCTCGACAGTTGCCGGGTGGCGCCCGGCGAGGCCCGGGCACTCGTCAACCGGACGAATGCACCGGCGTCGATCCTGCTCGCCATGCCAACGTAAATGAAGAAGGAAGCATCGATGGTGGCACCGGGCTTGTTCCGGCTGGGCGCGCGAACGCCCAGCCTGCCAGATGACGGACGGTATTACGTGGCACCGGGCGCCATGGTGATCGGCGACATCCGGATCGAAAGCGACGTCAGCATATGGTTCAACGCGGTGCTGCGCGGCGACAACGAAGCGATCACGCTCAGACGCGGTTGCAATGTGCAGGACGGCTGCGTCATTCACACCGACCCGGGCTATCCTGTGGAGATCGGCGAAGACGCGACCATCGGCCACAATGCGATCATTCACGGCTGCCGCGTCGGAAAGGGCAGCCTCATCGGCATGGGTGCGACCGTGCTCAACGGCGCCGTTATCGGCGAACGATGCCTTGTCGGCGCAAATTCGCTCGTGCGCGAGGGCATGATCGTGCCGGACGGCTCGATGGTGGTCGGCATCCCCGCGGTCATCATCCGCAGCCTTGACGAACACGCGGCTGCGAGGCTCGCCGAAGGTGCACGGCGATACCGCGAAAAGGCGGCGCTTTACGGCGTGGACTTGACCGTCGTACAGGGATGATGTGTCGGGCGTTGGCTCCGCCCTCTCGCCAAGCCGCATTCTCAGCCTCGCTCTTGCGAGCCGGCACAAAAACAACTCCACCTCCCAGAAGGGCCTGGCAAAGTCATAGGTCTTCGTCCACGCCGGATCGACCCCATTATTGGCTTTGCCGCCGATATTCGCCTGGTGGCATGCCTGTAATGCGACTGAACAGGYGGCTGAACGAGGCGACATCTTGATAGCCGACGCGATAACAGATCTCGGAGATGGCGAGTTGCGTGCTTTCCAGAAGCTCCTTGGCCGCTTCCAAGCGTCGATTTTGAATCCACTGACCTGGGCTGGTCTGAAGTTCCTCCGTGAATCGCCGTGAAAGCGTTCGTGGCGACAGCGCGAGCTGACGGGCGAGAAATGGAAGACTGAGGGCGGGCATGTTGGCGGCGGTAACGGTTCCCAGCTTCTCCAGAAACGAGATGCGCTCCGGAATGGCGGCGTCTTCAAGGCGAAATTCATAAGGAGTCTGCAGCCGCCGTGACGGGGGCAGGACAAGCAACTTACGCACGATGCGCTCTTCCTTCGCCAAACCCACATCCTTGAGAAGGGCTTTGGCCAGCTCCAGGCCGGAAAAGCCGCCGCCGCACGTGTAGATTTTTCCTTCCCGGATCAGCAGGCGGGAGGGATCCCAACGCACCTTGGGGAAACGTCGTCCTGCTTCCGCCTTGAGCCACCAAGAAATTGTAGCCCGTTTCCCGTCCAATTGACCGCCCTCCGCGAGGAAGTAGCTCGCCGAGCAGTGTGCTGCGATGATCGCGTCATCGCGCTTGGCCATGGCCAATATGGGTTCGGCATGCCGGCTCTCATCAGCCAATGAGCCCAGCAGCTCGCTTACATTGAGCCCGGGCACGGCGAGCAGGATGAGTACGTCCATTGGTCGGGATGGTGCTTTGAGGGTCTGGAAAACAATTCCTGACGAAGGAGAGGCTGCAGCCTGCCGCGAGACAAACTCGAACGAAAAGATCTCGGCGCGCCGGATAGTGTTCACGAGCTCGAACATCTCGACGAGCGTCGCCGCAACCGCCGAATAGAAAGTGGCCGGCAACCAGATCACCACGTGGATCGGCTTGGAACTCATTCTCGCTCGCGCCCCCCGAGTGCAACACAATAGGATTCTGGCAAGTTTAGCATAGGGTTTGTCATATTTGCCAATTCAGTTTTTCGAACGGGCGACTAGGGTTAAGCATCCGCCCCAAGCATGAGGAATTGTCATGAAAGCGATTGTGTTCGACAAAGCTGGTCCGCCACGAGAGGTGCTGCGCCTCGCTGAGGTTCCGATCCCCGATATCAAAGACAACGAAGTGCTGATMAGGGTGGTCTCGGCACCCATCAGTCCCGGCGACTTCCTGTTTATCGAGAACCTCTATCCCGAGCCGAAGAAGCCGGTCTTTCCGCAGCAAATCGGCGGAAACCACGGGGCAGGCATTGTTCAGAAGGTTGGAAAAGATGTAGCTGACACCGAGCCAGGCGCTTATGTCGCCTTCAGCTACTACAACAGCTGGGCCGAGTACGTAGCCGTCCCGGCGGCATGGTTGATGCCGCTGCCACGGACATTTCCGCCGGAAAAAGCCGGTCAACTCTTCAATCTCATAACGGCGTGGGATCTGGTCGAGGCCGCACGGCTCGCGCCGGGCGATTGGCTCGCCGTCACTGCCGGCAACTCGACCGTTTCGACGATGGTGCTGCAGTTTGCCAGAGCGCGGAGCGTGAACGTCATCTCCTTTGTGAGACGTGCCTATCTCGACTTGAAGGATTTGGGGGCAGCTGAAGTCGTCGAGCTTTCATCACTCTCCGGAAGCGTGTGCGATCGAGTCGCGGAGATCACCGCCAATAGGGGGCTCAACGCGCTGATCGATAATGTTGGCGGTCCCGTCACAGGCGAGCTCATTCGGAGCATGACATTCGGCGGTCAGGTCATCATCAACGGCGGCATGAGCCCCGAACGGTTCGAGCTGCACAATTTCGATGTCCTGCTGAATGGAATCGAAATCAGATCGCACGTCTATCGCTACTTCTTCACGCCGCCGCACCCGAACGACGTGCAAACACTGCGGCGGATTGTTGAAGCATCGGCATCGCCGGACTTCAAGATTGCAGTCGGCGGGATGAACCGACTGGAGGATTTCGAACGTGCGGTCGCTGAGACCTTGGACAGCCCCGAACGTGGAAAGCAGTTCTTCGAACTATCCATCATTTAACCGCCCCCGCTGTTAGTCCCTTGACGATATAGCGTTCGAGGAAAATGCCGATCAGCAGGAGTGGCATGATCGCCGCAGTTGCGATCGCGGCCATGGACCACCAGTTGATCCCCTGCGAGCCCGTCTGGCTGGCAACCATTACCGGCAGGGTCTTGGCATTGGAACTCGTCAGAAGAGCAGCGAAGAAATACTCATTCCAGCAGAGGATCACGGAGAGGATAAAGGCAGCGACCATGCCCGGAAGGGCGATGGGCATCACGATGCGCAAGAACGCACCCCAGATTGAGCAACCGTCGACCATGGCCGCCTGCTCCAGCTCCAGCGGGATTGTGTCGAACTGGTCGCGCATGATCCAGATCACGATCGGCAGCACCATCAGGGTGTAGACGAGCATGAGGCCAACCAGCGAATCCAGCAACATCAGGTGTTTGTAGAGAACCAGAAACGGCATTGCGAGCACAACCGGCGGCAGGATCAATTGCGAGAGAAAGAAGAAGGATATGTCTTTGTTTCGCATCCAGAGAAATGTGTAGGAAAAGCGGCTGAGTCCATAGGCAGCAAGCGAGCCGAGGATCACGGCGATGAAGGATGCGCCAGCTGATGCGATCACGCTGTTCAGAACCCGTCGGATAAACTCGTCCCGCACGGTCGATGTCGCAAAAAGCGTGTCGGGCGAAAGCCCCAGAGACCGCCATCCCTTCCAATCGGGCGTGAAGTCAACGAATGGAATGAGATGCCCCTGCGTCACGTTCACGGCAGTCTTGAACGAGGTCGTGATGGTCCAATAGATCGGAAACAACGAGATGAATGACCACAATATCAGTCCCGCATAGATCAATATCCGCTGGGTGACAAACCGTGTGCGCCATGAAGGATCGCGGCTTGTTGTTACAGGCATACGTGTCATTTTTTCTTCCCGTTCCAGTCTCAGCTCGCCTTCGTCATCCAGCGGCTCACAAGCCTCAAAAGCAGTGCGACAAAGATTATGATGATAACCAAATAGAATTCGGCAAGGATCGTGCCGTAACCCACGTTTGAGCGGTCTCGATACTCCCGGAAGATGAAACTGGAGACCGTGTCCGTGGCACCGCCCGGCCCGCCGGCGGTGACATTGATCACGATGTCGGCAAGTTTCAGCTCGAAGATGATGCGCAAGACAACGGCCGTGATCGACACCGGCAGCATCATCGGAAAGGTAATTTCCCAGAAGGACTGCCAACCCGAAGCGCCGTCAACCTTGGCCGCCTCCCTGACCTCAGACGGCAGAGCCTGAAGACCAGCGAGAAGCAGGATCATTATGAATGGAATCGACACCCAGGCGTCCATCGCCATGATTGAAAGCCGCGCGAGCCAAGGTGTTGAAAAGAAAGCCGGATTGTCCCAGCCGAGATGGCGCGCCAACGTTGCGGCCGGACCGAAACGGTACTCCATCAGCGACTTTCCAATCATCCAGCTGACCGCCACAGGGCTCAACATCAGCGGCAGGAGGAAGGCCACACGGAAGAATTTTCGCGCCTTTATTTCGGCATTGAGCAGAAGCGCAAGCCCGAAAGCAATCGCGTACTGAACTAGCACCGTGAGAACATAATAGACCATGTTCAGCAGGGCGTTCCAGAAATAGGCGTCGGTAAGCAAGGCGCGAAGATTGTCGAGACCATTGAACTGCCGGCCGTTCAGCGAACTTAGGTTCCAGTCCGTGAAGGCGATGTAGAGACCGAAGATCGTCGGAAAAATGACCAGCGCGACGGTGAACAGAACCGCAGGCAGGACGAACAGCGCGCGCTCGCCGTCCTCGCCGCGGATTAGCACCTGCCCCAAGCCCAGTGCCACACACCAGAAGACATAGGCAAAGAGGACCGGTCGCCAGCTGGAAAAGCCAATGGCAAGCGCACCGGAAGCGTCTAGCGTCTGCAGGGCGAGCAGTGTCAGCAGCCCAAGCGAAGCGAATATAATGATAGCCTTTCCGAGCTGTCGGCGTTCCGCCGACGGCATTCCTGCCTGCACCAAGCTCTCCGCAGAAGCGGTCATTGTCGTGGCCATAAGTGAGCATCTCCGGGCGGGGTGAAAACTTCACATCTCGAAACGGTTTCCGATGGGACCGGCGACGTCGTTATACGCCGCCGGTCCCGTGATCATGCCGGCGCTTCAGACGCCGAGCGACGCTTTATAGAGCGCGATCTGCTTTTCACGGCCGATTTGATCGGTGATCTTCTCCCAGGCTGCGGCAATCGCGTCCGCCCCGGCCTGAGCCGTCATCTGACCGGCGAAGACCTTTGCCAGCTCATCCTCGGCGACACTGTAGTATTGGAAAATGCCAGGGATGCGCGGCTCGATCGCGGCATTCGGATGGTTGTAGGAGTTCGACTGCGATGCGAGATAACTCGAAATGAACGCTTCGTCGTAACCTGCCGATACCCATTCCTTAATATCGAACTGACTCTTTCGATAGCACTGGAAACCGGATGGATAGGCTGCTGTCCACAGTGCGATATCCTTGCCACCAAGATGCGCCGCAGCACTCCATGCGGCCTTCTTCTTCTTCTCATCGCTATCGACACGGGCCATGACGTAAACACCCCAGCCGAGATAGGCCATGTTCGGAGCATGGTTCGGACCGCTCGCCAGCTTGTCCCACTGGCCCGTCTTGGCATTGTAGACATCATCCGAACCGGGAAGTATGTCGAAGCCAACGGTTTCACCGATGATGGAACTGTCGCTGGTGCGGGCGCTGGAACCGACGTCGCCCCACCAGGACACCATGGAGCCCGTACCAGCCAGGAACTGCTGGAAGGCTGTCGTGYCGGGATCGGCGTTGAGCTGGTCGCCGGCCTCCGAGGGAAGCGCATCGATGACATCCTGAATGGCGCGAACCCAGGCCGGGTTGTTGATGCGCGGCTTCATCGTATCGACGTCGAACAGCCAGGCTTTGTCGTCGGGGTGCTTGGCGTAAGCTGTGGCGCGGCTGCCGAGGAAGTAAAAGCCAAAGCCGCCCCACGCCTTCGGTGCGTCGAGATAGCCGACTGCTTCCATGCCGCCGATCTGCTTGCCCTTCAAAAACTTCGTGACTTCCTGGACCTTCTGCCAGGTCTTGGGGACGCCCCACTCACCTTCGTGACCCTCGTCCTTCCAGGCTTTTGCAAGGGCTTCGTCGGTGAAATAGTCGGTGCGATAGTTGAAGTTGTGGCAATCGCCATCAACCGAGATACGATAGGTCTTTCCTTCCCAGGTGCCGACCGGCGCCTTGAGATAATCGACATAGTCATCCATGTCGATCTGCGCCTTGACCCAGTCGGGCATTTCGGATGCCAGACCCTTGCCGCAGACATCGCCCTCGAAGGGGGCGCCCATTTCAAGAATGTCAAAGTCTACGGTTCCGGTAGCGATCGCCTGCTGCAGGCGCGGATTGTAGTCGGCCTGCGCCAGGTCGATCCACGAAATCTTCGCTCCGGTGTACTCTTCCCACGATTTCAGGAAGCCACGGAACAGGAGGTTGTGGAGGTTCTGGTTGTTGAGACCCATGAAGGAGAGCTCGACCCCAGCGAATTCGCCTGGGGCGACAGATGCCTTGGTCGGACCAAGACATAGTTCACCGATCTTCTGCCAGTCGGTATCCGTAGGCGAACCCTTATTGACGCCCGGGATTTGCAGCAGTTGCGTGCGCAGCGATGCCTCCTGGGCGCTGGCCGTTCCACCTGGCCCAAACACCTGAGCGGTCGCCGCAAGCGCACCGAGGCTTGCCCCGGTCCTCAGGATGGCCCGACGGCTGAGGCCGATCGCCATTATTCTCTCGAAATCACTAACTTTCATGCTCATTCCTCCCTTTGGTTAGCAACCGACCGTCCCATATGAGCCGGCAACTCGTATTCTGCGTCTTCGGACCGCTTCGCTCGTCGATGTCCTCTGCGACGAGCGACCTGCCGGCGGTTATCCTCGTCCGCCGACACTTTGGAGCGTCACGAGAGCCGTAATCCCGTAGCCTCGTCGAACAGGTGCACGCGAGCCACATCAGGCGTCATCGCAATGGTCTCTCCGGCGCAATCCGCCACCCGTTCGCGGAACACCCCAATTATCCTTTGCGTGCCGAGCCGAGCGAAGACCTGGGTTTCAGCACCGGTCGTCTCGATCACGGTCACCTCGGGCTTGATCTCGCCGCCCAGCGCGAAATGTTCCGGCCGGATGCCATAGAGCACCGGCCTGCCGTCTGTGACGGTGGGCAGGGAGGGCAGGGGTAGCGCGATCCCATCAATTGTCTCGAAGAATGGTCGCTCGCCCCCCCGAAGGTGGCCTTTGATGAGGTTCATCGAGGGCGAGCCGATGAAACCCGCGACAAACGTATTGGCTGGCCGGTCATAGAGCGCCAGCGGCGAGCCGATCTGTTCGACGCGCCCCTCACGCAACACGACGATGCGGTCTGCCATGGTCATCGCCTCGACCTGGTCGTGGGTCACATAGATCATGGTGGTGGCTAGCCGTCGCTGAAGCTCGCGGATCTCGGCGCGCATTTGCACCCTGAGCTTGGCGTCAAGATTGGACAGGGGCTCATCGAAAAGAAATACTTTCGGATCGCGAACGATGGCACGCCCCATGGCAACGCGCTGGCGTTGCCCACCGGACAGCTGGCGCGGATGGCGCTCGAGATAGGGTGTCAGATCGAGAATCTCGGCGGCGTGGCGGACGCGCTTGTCGATATCGGCCTTTTTCTCGCCACGCATCTTTAGGGCAAAACCCATGTTCTCGGCGACGGTTTTATGGGGGTAGAGCGCGTAGCTCTGGAACACCATGGCGATGTCGCGATCCTTTGGCGGAAGCCCGTTGACCACCCGGCCGTCGATGTGAATCTCACCGGAGCTGATCGGCTCCAAGCCGGCTACCATTCGCAGCAGCGTCGACTTTCCGCAGCCCGACGGTCCGACGAGAACGACGAACTCACCGTCCGGTATCTCCACCGAAATGTCGTGAAGCACGGCGAGACTGCCGTAGGCTTTTCTGACATTCACGATATCTATAGTGGCCAAAGTGATTTCCCTCCGCATGCTTCGTTGGACGTTGCGCGTCCGTTGTTTCAGGGACGCGCTCTTCGGAACGCCTCCAGAGCCTGTTCGATTTCCGCAAGTGCGGGCATGGCGAGGGCAGTGCCGCGTCGCGTGACGGCAATACCAGCCGCCACGCATCCGAAGCGGGCGGCGTCGACTGGATCGGCGCCTGTTGACAGCTTGGCGGCAAAGGCCCCGACAAAGGCGTCGCCGGCGCCGGTCGTGTCGATCACCGGCCCACTGGAGATCGCTGGAAGGTGTACCGACCGGTCGGCCGCGTGATAGAGGACACCGCGCGCACCCATCGTAATCAGGGCCGTGCCTGCCCCCTTCGCAAGCAGGGCGTCCCCTGCACGCCGCGCATCCTCCACCGTATCGAGCGGGAAACCGACCAAAGCCGCTGCTTCCGTCTCATTCGGGACGATGTAATTGCACAGCGGGAACACCGCGTCGGGAAAGACTTCGGCGGGGGCCGGATTGAAGACGGTTGTCACACCGGCCCGTCGCGCGATCTCCAGCGCGAAATGCGCGGTGCTGACAGGCTGTTCGAGTTGCGTCACGAAAACACTTGATGCGGTGATGGTTGCGCGTGCGGCTTCGACATCGTCGATCGACAGGGTGCCCGCTGCGCCGGGATAGACGATAATCGCGTTCTCGCCCGTCTGATCGTTGACATAGATGAACGCCGCACCGGTCGCGACATTGTCCATCACAGTTAGCTCTGCGGTGACGCCCGCCTCTTCATAGGTCTTCACTGCCATGTCGCCGAAGGCATCGCGGCCGACTTTGGAGATGAACGAGACCTCCGCGCCGGCCCGCGCGGCCGCAACCGCCTGGTTCGAACCCTTGCCTCCCGCCCCGATCGAGAACCCGCTACCGGCGATCGTTTCCCCGACGACCGGCAAGCGACTGGCAAGATAGGCCGTGTCGGCAACAAAGATCCCAAGAATAGAAACAGCGGGCATCGTCAGGTAACCTTTCCGATTATGCCGAAACGGGCGATACGACGCCTTTGGTGAACAGAAAGCAGCCGTAAAAGCGCGTTTCACCCGTGGTGATCACGCAATACGCCTTCTTTGCGAGATCGTAGAAAGCGAAGCGTTCGATGCCATACATCGGCGAGGGGGTTTCCTCCGCGGCGTCGATTTCGACCTGAACCTCGGTCTGGACCGCCGGGATTTCGCCCGGATGGCCCATCACTTCCATCCGCCCGGCAGAATTCTGCAGTGGCGTGTCGAGCGGCATAACCGAAAGGATGGCCCGGACGGCACGCGCCGCCGGTACATTGTCGATGCTGAGCGGTCTGCCGAGTGAGGTCTGCCGGGCAATCGATGCCGACGGGAAATTGGTGTCGGAAATCACCACCGTGTCGCCGTGGCCCATGGAGCGCAGAGCGTACAAAACATCGGCGTTCAAGACGGGATCAATATTCTTGAGCATGGGGGGTCCTTGTGAACGATGGGGAAACGGCTGCCTTCAGGCGGCCGTGATCCGTTCGCGGTACTTGTCGATGATGACCGCCAGGATGATGACGACGCCGGTGATCATCTGGCGCATGAAGTCACTCAACCCGAAGAGGATGAGACCATTCGCCAGAACGCCGATGATGCAGGCACCAAGCAGGGTGCCGACCACGGTGCCACGCCCACCGTTAAGGCTGGTGCCGCCGATGATCACGGCGGCAATCGCATTGAGCTCGAAGCCTATGCCGATGATCGGGCTCGCGATGTTGAGTCGCGCCATGTAGACC
>NZ_JBFUBH010000051.1:0-20198 GCF_056405855.1 Pararhizobium sp. P1_E7
GAGTACGGCAACACGGTCGGAGAGCCCCATGACGATGCCGATGTCGTGCTCGATTAGCACCACCGTCGTGCCGAACCTGTCGCGGGCGGCGGCCACGAAATCGGCCATCTCGTTTTTTTCAGTCGCCGTCATGCCGGCCATCGGCTCATCGAGCAAAAGGATATTGGGTTCGGCGACAAGCGCGCGCGCCAGTTCCACCCGCTTCTGCAGGCCGTAAGGCAGGGTGCCGGCCAAGCGGTCGCCGACATGCGAGAGATGCAGGAAGTCGAGCACTTCCAGGGCGCGATCGCGGGCATCCGACTGTTCAGCACTGGCGCGACCGAGACCAATGATCTGTTCGATAAAGCTCGACCGTGTCTTGTGAGCCCGGCCGACCACGACATTGTCGAGAACGCTCAATCCCTTGAACAGGGCTAGGTTCTGGAACGTGCGGGCAATGCCGAGACGGGCGAGTTTCTGTGTCGGGACCTGGGCGTAGGACCGCCCCGAGAGACGAACATGGCCGCGATCGGGCCTATAAACACCGCTGATCACGTTGATGATGGAGCTCTTGCCCGCGCCATTCGGCCCGATGATCGCCAGGATTTCTCCACGTCGCACTGACAGGTCGATATCCGTCAGAGCCACGACGCCGCCAAACGACAGGGCTACTCCGACAAGATCCAGAACCGTTTCGCCGATTGTTGCTTGCCGCTCGTCGTCATGGCGCAGCGGGGTGTCGAGCCCAGCCAGGTGCTCCTGTATCTCCGGCGAAAACGGCGCTGATCCTAGCGCTCCAAAAGCCAATGTCATCGCGGTATGTCCCTGTTTTCCGCTCTCGCCACCGGATACCCTGGCGCGCACTATCCCTCCCGCAAATCGTGTCGCGATTTGCGGTCTCTTCATTTCCGGTGGCGGCCGAAAACCGGCCGCCGATCTCAGGCTGACTTATTCCGCAGCGATTGCGGCCGAAGCTTCGGCCTCTTCGATCGCCCGCACCAACGGGATGACGTGGCTGCCGAAATACTCGACCTCTTCCTGGAAATGCAGGAAGCCGAGTAGAATGAGATCGGCACCTGCCCGCTTCAGATCCACCACCCGCTGCGCTACCTGCTCTGGTGTGCCGATCAGGTTGGAGCGGAAACCGTCATTGTACTGGACCAGATCCTCAAACGAGGATTTCGCCCAATTGCCTTCACCTTCGGGCGATGACTTTCCGGCGTTCTTCACCTCATGTCCGAACGCGTTGACCGCTTCCGGATTGGCGTTCTCGATGATCTCGGCCAGAACAGCCTTTGCCTCTTCCTCGGTCTCGCGAACGATCGCGAAGGCGTTAACGCCGACACGCACCGAATGACCGTTGGCCTTTGCCTTGCCCTGGATGTCGTCGACCTGCTTGCGGATTTCTTCCGGCGTGTTGCCATTGGTAAAATACCAGTCAGAGACACGCGAGGCCATGTCGCGGGCTGCCCGCGAGGAACCGCCCTGGAAGATTTCCGGCTGCGGATCGATCGGCTTGGGCTTCAGCGAATAGTTGTTGAAGCGATAAAAATCGCCGTGGAACGTGAAGTTGTCTTCGGTCCAGATGCCGCGCAGGGCACGAATGAACTCTTCCGAGCGACGATAACGCTCGTCGTGGTCAAGCCAGTGCTCGCCGATCGCGTGGAACTCCCCGCGGAACCAGCCGCTGACGACATTGACGGCAACGCGACCATTGGTGAGATGGTTGATCGTGGCGATCTGCTTGGCAGCCAGTGTCGGGTTCCATGGTCCTGGCAGAATGGCGGCGATAACCTTCAGCGTGGTTGTGGATTCCAGCAGCGCATGGCTGAAGGAAACGGATTCATGCTGGAACTCGGCGCCATAGCCGGCGGTGAAGCGGATCTGGCTGAGCGCATAATCAAAGCCGCTGGCCTCGGCGATCTGCGCCAGCTTCCTATTGTACTCGATCGTCCAGCTCGTCCGCTGCTCGATGTTCGAAATGACCAGACCGCCCGAAACATTGGGAACCCAATAGGCGAATTTGACCGGCTCTCTGTTGGCATAGGACATTGTACTCTCCCTTTTGAATGGCTAGGCGGACGCGGCGACGAGCGCTGGACGGTTTCCTTGAGCGCGGGCTGCAGCGGTTTGATCGGAGACAGGCAGGACCTGCGCGAGCTCTGAAACAGCGCGCTCAATGCGGTCCCGCACGGATGGGCTGGTCAGCCCGTATTCGGTGAAATCGGCTTCGGTGGCATAGACCGCCGTCGGTAGGGTAAGGGCATTGAAAAAGCCGAACAGGGGCCGCAACTGGTGTTCGGTCATCAAGCCGTGCAGCGGCGTGCCGCCGGTGGCAGCCAGAATGACCAGCTTACCGGTCAGCGCGCGGTAATCGACGAGGTCGAAAAGATGCTTGAGGGCGCCCGTATAGGATGCCCGGTAGACCGGCGAACCGACGACGAGAACGTCCGCAGCCTCGACTGCGTCGATCATCGCCCGCCCTTCGGTCTCAAGTTGGTCTGCTCGCAAAGCCTTGAAAAGCACTGGCGCTGCGTCGACGAGTTCGATGATACGACTCTCGCCTCCGACGCGAGCACGGACGCCTGAGACGATCGCTTCCACCAGCGATGCCGTCCTGGATGGGCGTTTGACATTTCCTGAGAGACCAATGATTTTCATTTTTCACCACAACCCGACCTTCATCGACATAGTCTATATATTTTATGATTTATTGATAACAATGAATTGCTAATGTTTTTGCGGAATGGGGAATGGAAATTCCATATCGGTCACCGAAACCGAAATAACGTAGTCATATTGCTACCAAGCGCTAAGATCACGCAAAGCTTCAAGTCCAGTGACCGCACCTGTGGTGCCCGGCGGGTCTGGCACGATGTGCTGGCGGAAGGACTGTCTTGCGGCCATGGCGCCAGCGGCTGAAGCGGCGATGCACCGTTTTCCATCGGGCGTCCGCAAGGGTCGGGAACCAATGCTGGTTCAGGYATTCCGCCCGAAAGCGGCCGTTAAATGCCTCGATGAAGGCATTGTCGGTCGGCTTTCCAAAAGCACATGATATTTGCATCCGGGTCACATATGACCCTGAACCCTACACAACATTCGGCGGCCAAAACGGCCGTCCTGATCCTAGTCAGTGTTTTGGCCGCTCCCCTGCAATGATCGGCATGCCGTCCGGCCGGATTTGTTTTTTGAGCGCGGCGATACGGAAAATTGCGTTGGCGGCGCCATAACCGCGATAGCCCCGCCGTTCGACGATCTCGAAGAAGAAGCCCTCGCCATACGTACCGCTATAGAGCTGGAAAAATTCACCGTGCTCATCACGGTCATAGAGAATGTTCTCCGCCTTCAGTCGCTCGCTGAGTTCCGGGTCAAGGCCGAAGCGCGCTTCGACATCGTCGTAGTAGTTGGGAGAGATATGCAGCGGCCGGAAACCGTTCTGTTTCAGTGCCTTGGCCGTTGCGAAAATGTCGTCCGTGCTGAACGCCAGATGTTGAATGCCCGAGCCGAAGGTTTCGGCAATGAAATGGCCGGCGAGCGTGCGCCGGTTTTCTGCGCCGTTGAGCGTGATGCGCAAGGTGCCTGCGGCATTCTCGATCACCTGGCTGCGCACCACGCCGGCCGGATCGATGATATCCACCATCGGCGTTTTCTGCGTCTCAAAGATCGCGGTGTAGAATAACAACCAGGTCAGCATTTCCTCATAGGCGACCGTCTGCGCGATATGATCGATGGTGCACAGATGCGCCGGCTGGCTGTCGTCCTCATTTGCGACCGAGACGAAATCGATGTCCCAGATGCGGCCAAGATCGGTTTTCTCGTCTATCAGATAGATCAATCCACCGCCGACGCCGCGAATGGCCGGGATTTCCAGTTCGCCCGGGCCGACCGGCTGGCTGAACGGTTCTGCCCCCAGAGCCACCGCCCGGGCCATAGCCTCTCCCGCATCGTCGACAACAAGCGTCACGGCGTAGGCCGATGGCCCGTGTACCGCATAAGACGCATTGGCAAAGCCTGCCCGTTCAGTGTTGACCAGCAGTCGGATGTCGCCCTGGCTATAGACGCTCACCTGCTTGGTCTTGTGCCGCGCAGTGTTGCGGAAACCAAGAGTGCGCAGCAGGGCGATCAGGTCCGTCGCGTCGGTTTCGTCGACGGAGAACTCAACGAAGCCGACGGCCTTCACCGGTGCACGCTCCGGCATTTCGGCAACAGTGAGCCCTGAAGCATTCGGGCCGCGCCGCACCCGGTCGCCCAGGGTGATGAGCGAGCGGTATCCATCGGCGGCAATCGCCTTGGCAGAGCCGCCGCGGAACTGATCGTTGAAGATTTCCAGCGAGAAATAACCGTCATAACCGGTCTCGGCAATCGCGCTGGTAAAGGCGGTGACCGGCAGGTCACCCTCGCCCGGCATGTTGCGGAAGTGGCGGCTCCAGTAGAGCAGGTCCATGTCGATCAACGGTGCGTCCGCCAGCTGAACGATGAAGATCTTTTCCTTGGGGATAGAGCGGATCGAATTGATGTTGATCTTGCGCGACAGCGTGTGGAAGCTGTCAAGGATCAGGCCGATATTAGGGTGATCGGCACGCCGGACGATTTCCCAGGCATCGCGATGGTCGAAAATGTGGCGTCCCCAGGCAAGTGCCTCGTAGCCAACCCGCAGCCCGCGTTTGGCGGCGCGTTCGCCCAGTTCATGGAAATCGGCTGCGGCCCGGTCGATGCCGCCCAGCGACACCGGCGACACGTTGGAGCAGACCAGCACAAGATCGGTGCCCAGCTGCTGCATGATATCGAACTTGCGCTCGGCGCGATCGAAGGTACGGGTGCGATGCGGCTCCGGCATGCCCTCAAAATCGCGAAACGGCTGGAACAGGGTGATTTCCAGACCATAGTCGCGGACCATGCGGCCGACATCCGCCGGGCTACCGTCGAAAGCGAGGAAATCGTTTTCGAAGATCTCGACGCCGTCGAAGCCTGCCTTGGCAATTGCCGCAAGCTTCTCGGGAAGCTCGCCGCTGATAGAGACGGTCGCAATGGAGGTTTTCATTGTGAATCCTCACGTGAGTGGTTGCTGTCGGATGTCAGGCTATCGAAATGCCGCATCATCCGGCTGGCATCGGGCTCCCGTCCGGTGAAGAGGCGGAAGGCGCCGACGGCCTGGAAGACGGCCATGCCGCCGCCGTTCAACACCCTGCAACCGCGCTGCCGGGCGGTCCGCAGAAGTTCGGTTTCCAACGGAAAATAGACGATCTCCGCGACCCAGTGGTGAGGTGAAAGCAGGTCCGGCGGAAGTGGGATGCCCGGATATTTCGCCATGCCGGTCGGGGTCGCGTGGATCAGGCCGGATGCCGTTCCCATCGTCGCCGCCAGGTCACTGGGCGCCGTAATCACCGCTTCCGGGAACAGCACGGACAGGGACTGTGCCAGATCGGCTGCCCTTTGCGGATCGAGATCAAAGACCGCAAGATACTTCAGGCCGAGCGACAGTATGGCATAGGCGGTGGCGACACCGGCACCGCCGGCACCGATCTGGACCGCGGCATCAAGCGCGGCATCGGGCAAACCGCGCCGGAAACTCTCGGCAAAACCCCACCAATCGGTGTTGTGGCCATATCGCCGGCCGCTCTTTAGGACGACGGTGTTCACGGCGCCCATTGCACGTGCCTCGTCCGAGAGTTCGTCGAGGTGAGGAATGACCAGCTGCTTGCAGGGATGGGTGATGTTGAGGCCGCTCAAACCGTGCTGTTCGGCCTGGCTTAAAAGCTCGGGCAGGCTGTCCGGTGTCAGGCCGCGCTGGTTGAGGTCGATCAGTTCGTAATCGTATGCAAACCCTTGGGCAGAACCTTCCTGCATGTGCATCGCCGGTGTCAGCGAAGCCTGGATGCCCGCGCCGATCAAGCCGGCTTTTAAGGGGTTCAGACGTGTTTCGAGCATTGCAGCAGGTTCCGTGATTGTCAGGAGGGACGGGCCGGCCCAGCCAAAAGCGGGCCGGCGAAGGCGTTACTGGCCGCGGGCAGCCGCAAGTTCCTTGAAGAGCAGCGCGACGGTATCAGGGCCGATTTCGCCGCTGAACTTGTCGACCAGCGGCTTGACGGCGTCACGCAGCTTCTGTGTTTCTTCCGGGCTGAGTTCAGCCACTTCCATGCCGGTCGCCTTGATCTCGGCCATCGCCTTGGCATCCACCTCGCGCGAAACCTTGCGCTGATAGTCTCGGGCCTCGGTTGCTGCCGACTGGATGACAGCCTTTTCCTCGTCGTTCAGCTTGTCCCAGAAGGCCTTGCTGATCAGCACGATCTGCGGATTGTACTGGTGACGGGTCACCGTCATGTATTTCTGCACTTCGAAGAACTTGGCGTTGAGGATGTTGGCCGCAGGATTTTCCTGGCCATCGACGGTGCCGGTTTCAAGCGCCGTATAGAGTTCCGTGTAAGGCAGCGGCACGGCATTGGCGCCAAGGCCGTTGAACAGCTCGATCGGGATCGGCGACTGCAGCGTGCGGATCTTCAGGCCCTTGATGTCTTCGAGCTTGGTGACCGGATGACGGTTGTTGGTAAGATTGCGGAAGCCCAGTTCCCAATAGGCCAAGCCAACGAGACCGGTATCCGGCAGCTTGTCGGACAGGCTCTTGCCGAACGGGCCATCCATGATCTTGTCGGCTTCCTCGCCGCTGTTGAACAGGAATGGCAGGTCGACCGCGCCGAACGCCTTGACGTTGCTGGCGAGAATGCCGGCGTTGAGCACCAGCATCTCGACGACACCGCCCTGCAGCGCCGAAACGGTCTGCACGTCGCCGCCGAGAACCCCGCCCGGAAACAGTTTGACGTCGATCTTGCCGCCGCTCTTTTCCTTGACGATCTCGGCAAATTTCTCCATGCCGGTGACCTGCGGATGGCCCTTGTTGTTGGCGCTCGCAAATTTCAGCGTGGTTTCGCGGATTTCAGCCGAGGCGGTACCGGCCAGAAGCATTGCGGGCAAAGCGAGCCCCAATGCCAGTTTCAACATCCTGTTCAACATGCTTTTCCTCCCAGATTTTGGCCGAGGTTTCCCGGCCGGTTGAATGGTTTTAAAAACGCTCACCCGCCTCAATGTCCGAACCAGGCAACCGGCGCGGTCACCAGTTGTGGGAAAAGAACGAGGAGGAAGAGCACGATCAGTTCGGCGATCAGGAAGGGCATGACGCCCTTCATCAGATCTTCCATCGACAGCTTGGAAACGCCGCAGATGACATTGAGCACCGTGCCGACAGGCGGGGTAATCAACCCGATGGAATTGTTGATGATGAACAGGACACCGAAATAGACCGGATCGATGCCTGCCTGCTTGATGACCGGCATCAGGACGGGCGTCATGATCAGGATCGTCGGGGTCATGTCCATGGCGGTACCGACCAGCACGATCAGCACCATGATGGCGATCAAGAGCAGCGTCTGGTTACCCATCAGCGGCTCAAGCAGCGCGACGAGATCGCCGGGCACATCCGCGACGGTGATCAGCCAGGCGGAGACGGCCGCGCAGGCAACGAGGAACATTACCACCGATGTGATCTTGGCTGCCGCCACGAAGACGTGAAACACCCGGGATGGCGGCAGTTCGCGGTAAATGACCATCGCGACGAACAGCGAATAGACGGCAGCAACGACGCCCGCTTCGGTCGGTGTAAAGACACCGAATTTCAGGCCGAAGACGATGATCACCGGCAGCATCAGCGCCCAGATGGCATCGACGAACGCTTTCAGGCGAACCGCGCCGCTCTGCCGGGGCGGCAGTGCAAACTGTTCCCTGCGGGCCACCAGAAGCCAGGTGACGCAGAGCGCCAGCGCAATCAGCAGACCCGGCACGATACCCGCAAGGAAAAGCTTGGTGATCGAGACGCCGCCAACGACACCGTAGAGGATGAAGCCGATGGAGGGCGGGATGATAGGGCCGATGACCGAGGCGGAGGCCAGAAGACCGCCGGTACGGGCCGGATCATGGCCGGATTTCAGCATCATCGGATACAAAAGCGCGCCGAGTGCTGCGGCATCCGCCACCGCCGAGCCGGAAAGACTGGACAGGATGCAGGCCGCAAAGATCGCCACGAAGCCGAGTCCACCGCGCACATGGCCAACCAGCGCCATGGCAAGATTGACGATCCGGCGCGACAGGCCGCCGGTGTTCATCACCTCGCCGGCGAGAAGAAAGAAGGGCACGGCCATCAGCGGAAAGCTGTCGGCACCGTTCATGACATTCTGCGCCACGATCTGGGCATCGAAAATGCCCATATACATCATCAGCGCAACGCCACTGAGGATCAGGGCAAAGGCAATCGGCACGCCGAGCGCCATGGGGCCAAGAAGAGCGCCGAGAAAAATCGTCAGGGTCATGGCTTTCTCCTCAGATCTTCGCGCCGGTGATGGCTGGCGGTGCCGGGTGATCGTCGAGAGCCACTTGCTCTTCGCTATCGAGGACGAGTTGCGCAGTCGTCACATCAATGCGGCCGGTGGCGACGGAAAAGGCGTCCCAGAGGATGATAAGAAATGTCGGAATGCCGAAAGCGAGGCCCGCGCCGTAGAAGAAGCCCATGGACAGGCCGGTCGCCGGCATCGTCGCCGGCAGATTGATCAGCGTCTGGGTCCAGCTGCCGCTGATCATCAGCGCCGTTGCAAGCAGCATCAGCCCCTGCCCGGCCAGAACAGCCAGCTTGGCCCCGGTGGGTGGCAGGCGCTTGAGCAGCGAATCGACTCCGAGATGGCCATGTTCACGCATGGCGACAACGGCGCCAAGGAATGTCAGCCAGATGAAGAAAACCCTGGAAAGCTCCTCGGACGAGGTAATGCCCTGATTGAGGGCATAGCGCAGCACGACATTGCCGAACACCAGAACGACCATGGCGGCGAGCAGAAGGGCGATGACGGCCTTCAGCGCAAGAAAGTAAAAATCGATGATGCGTGGCATGCTTATCCTCCCAAATGGATTCCGCCGGCGACGATTGAATGCCCCGTGCTGCATCCGCAGCGGCCGTACAATACGGTGGCCAGATATCCGCACCGGTGTCTCCTCCTCAGGAACAACCGGTGCATAGATAAAATGTACGAACTGGTACGTATGTCAAGAGGGCATCTATTGAAAGAGCGATGCAAGCTCACTATGACTTCATGGGCATACCGGGTAACCAGATGCAGATTCTCGCGTTTTAGACACGCGGACTTGACGAGCGGCGGCGCCGGGAGGGAGCGGCGGGGTATGGCAATCAAGGCTGAGAATGGCAGGAAAAACGATCCGCAACGCACCCAGGAGAACATCCTCGAGGTGGCGACGGAGGAATTTTCCACGCATGGTCTTGCCGGCGGGCGCGTCGATGCCATTGCCGAGCGGACCCGCACGTCCAAGCGCATGATCTATTATTACTTCGGCAGCAAGGAAGGCCTTTACCTTGCTGTGCTGGAGCGCTCTTATCGCAAGATTCGCACGTTGGAAGCAGATCTTCAGCTCTCCAATCTGGAGCCGGAAGAGGCCTTGCGGGTGCTGATCTCGACCACCTTCGACCATGACGAGGCGCATCCGGATTTCGTCCGGCTGGTCAGTATCGAGAACATCCACCACGCTGCTCACATGCTGCGCTCGGAGGCGATTCGCGACCTTAACGTCTCCGTCATTGAAACGATCGCCGGCATTCTGGAGCGCGGGGTCGACCAGCGTGTCTTCACACGAAAGGCCGATCCGATCGACATCCACATGATGATCAGCGCGTTCTGCTTCTTCCGCGTCTCCAACCGCTATACGTTCGGTTCGATCTTTCGCCGCGATCTCTCCGAGCCCGGGACGATGGAACGTCACCGCACGATGATTGCCGACGCTGTTATCGGTTATCTGAAGGGCTAAAATCAGGTCTCATTCGACCTTCGGCAAAGGCATGTCAGTGCACGTTTTTTTCGGCCGGGTCTAAAGCGGGACCATCGCTTAAGAGGTCCATCCGGAAGGACCATTGGCGAGACCGCTTTCCGGAGCGGCAAATTCAATGATCGCCTGGCCGGAAATGGATTGACTTGTTCGCTTTGGAAGCGCCCGACGGCGAACTGCAGACGAACGGCGGTCATCTGTCATTTCGTTGGCGTGTCCGTCCTAGCGGCCAGCAGATGAGCGAGTTCCATCGGGAAGGGGAATATAATCGTTGAGTTCCCTTCCGCGGCAATGACGTTCAACGCGCTCAAGTAGCGCAACTGCATGGCCAGAGGCTGCCGGGCGAGGCTTTCGGCGGCTTCCACCAGCTTCGCTGCGGCCTGCTGCTCGCCTTCGGCATTGATGACTTTCGCGCGCCGCTCGCGTTCGGCCTCCGCCTGGCGGGCGATCGCACGGATCATGGATTCGTTGATGTCGACATGTTTGATCTCGACATTGGCGACTTTGATGCCCCAGGCGTCAGTCTGGGTGTCGAGTATTTTCTGGATATCTTCGTTGAGCTTGTCGCGTTCCGCGAGCATCTCATCGAGATCGTGCTTGCCGAGCACCGAGCGCAACGTCGTCTGGGCAAGCTGGCTCGTGGCCATCATGAAATCCTCGACCTGAATCGTCGACTTTTCGGGATCGATGACCCTGAAATAAATCACCGCACTGACGCGAACCGAGACGTTGTCATGAGAGATGACGTCCTGGCTGGGGACATCGAGCACGCGCGTCCGCAAATCGACGCGCACCATTTGCTGCACGTAGGGAACGAGCAGGATCAATCCGGGGCCTTTCACACCGGTGAAGCGGCCTAGTGTAAAAACAACGCCCCGCTCATACTCGCGCAGGATCTTGATCGCACTCGCGACGATGACCAGCAACAGGACGATCGCAGCGGCAAAGAAGATAAAATCTCCAAACATGGTCATACGCTTGTCTCCCTGCTTTCCAGAGGCCGTTTGTCACTGCGCGGTTTGCGGGCAACCTCAAGTGTCAGCCCCTCGCGCGCAATGACCGTCACATCTTCCCCGGCTGCGAGCCGTTCGGAGGAGACGGCGCTCCAGCGCTCTCCGTGAGCGACCACGTAGCCGGTGGTGTCCGTCCAATCGGAAACTTTGCCTGAAATGCCGATCATCTGCTCCGCACCGGTCACGACCGCGTGCCGGCGCGCGCCGAATGCAAGCCGGGCGACAATGAGGCTGAAAGCAAGGCCAGACATGCCGATGCCGGCCAGAACCGGCCGGCTCACTTCCAAATCCGGCACATCCGTATCGAAGAGAATTGTTGCGCCAAGAACGAGCGCGACCGCACCACCGAGGCCCAGGACGCCGAACGTCGGCGTATGCGCTTCCGCAACGAACAGAGCAACAGCAAGGACGATGAGGCCGACACCCGCATAGCTGACCGGCAGCATCGCCAAGGCATAAAGACCGAGTAAAAGACTTATGCCGCCAACTGTTCCGGGGATCACCGCCCCGGGCGTAAGAAACTCGAAAATCAAGCCGTAAATACCAATGATCATCAGGATAAGTGCCACGTTCGGATCGGCAATGACCGAGAGCAGGCGGGTCCTCCAGTCAGGCTCGACATTTTCGACAATGAGACCGGTTGTATCGAGCCGTATGTCCGTCTCTCCTATTCGTACCGTACGGCCATTGGCTTGCGCCATTAGATTATCAACAGTGGTCGCGGTGAAATCGATGACTTTTTCGCGTTCGGCGGCGGTCGATGAAAGACTTGCAGCGTCGCGCACAGCGCGTTCTGCCCAGTCGGCATTGCGATTGCGAAGCTCAGCCAGCCCCCGAATATAGGCGGCCGCATCGTTCACGACTTTGGCCTCCATGGTGTTGCGTGGCTGTTGTTCCTTGCCGTCACGATTGTCGTCACCGTCGAACCCGCTCCCACCGAGGGCAATGGGCGTTGCTGCGCCCAAATTCGTGCCTGGCGCCATAGCAGCGATATGGCTGGCATATAAAATGTAAGTGCCGGCGCTGGCCGCGCGTGCACCACTTGGGGCCACGAAACTCGCGACGGGCACGGACGAGGCAAGGATTGCGTGAATGATGTCCCGCATTGACGTATCGAGGCCGCCGGGCGTGTCCATCTGCAGAATGACCAGCGCCACTTTGCGTTCGTTGGCAAGCTCGATGCCGCGTTTCACGTAATCGGCCGACGCCGGGCTGACGGCGCCGTTCAAGCGCAGCAGCAGGGCGACGCGCTCCGAACCCGCTGTCGGTGCGACGGAAAATAGAAATGCCGAGCTCAAGATGAGTGCGAGAGCGAAGGTTCGGATTGCTTGTTGGCAAAACCTCCGGGGTCGCACCATCATCCGATAAATATTCATAGTTTCAAATATACGCCAGATTCATCAAAAGATAAGGCAGAAGCTTCTTGGCGACTTCGGCTATCGCAACGCGCGCATGGGCCCTGGAGGCCGGTGATCACCGTCAAGATATTTTATCCGTCTTCGAACCCGAATGTGAACTGGAGAGCGGCGAGGACGGACAATAATCAGGCCGCTGTAGCCCACTTAGACTAGTTGCAAGCCCACCGGTGGTCAGCGAGCAAATTCGCGCGCCAGAAAATAGAGATTGCCGCGAAGGTCGGAAACGACGAGCCGCCGCTCATCCCAGACGAGGACGGACACCGGTCGCGTCAGGCCGTCGAGAATGACTGTTTGACGACCCGTCGTCTTGTCTAGTTTGAGCAACCGCCCGCTGCCGTTCCGGAAACCTTCCTTCTGATCGAAGGTACCGTGTTCGAGGACAAGCAGGTCTCCATCGCCATCGACGGCGATGCTCACCGGCGCATTCAGGCCTTCGATGTCGAGCCTTGGCATTGACGTCCCACCGGCCCTGGGGATCGAAACGATCTTTCCGGCACCGGCAAGGAAAGGAAAGCCGCCGAACAGCGCTATATAAAGGCGCTCGTCGCGAAGACCGATGCCGGTCGGCACCGCGTCGGCATCGTAGTTCTTGCCTTCCGTGAATTCGGTCGGCGAAAGTTTTCGCAGCGCCCTCGCCTCCTCCCCCATGCGGCGGAAGGTCATGATCGTCTCTTTCCGGCCGTCCGGCTGCACGCGTTCGACCGTGTTTCGCGCGGAGTCGATCACGTAGTAAATTCCGTCGGCCACGATGAAATCGAACGGGTTCCAGAAATCGCTGCTGATGACACGAACCTTACCGGCGCCGTCGAGCGCGACGAGTGCGTGGTCGAATGGGCCGTCGTCGGAATCGGCTGGCGTCCACCCCTGGGCGACGACAAGGACGTCGCCTGCGCGGACGACACGGTAGGGACCGGTCGGGTCGCCGATAACGTCGACGCCATGGGGAAAGGCCGGACCGAATGCGGTAAGCTTGCCAGTCGGGCCAAGGCGGTAAAGCCGGCCGCTGGCGAGATCGGTGACGAGCAGGTCCTCGCCGTCTCGCGACATGCCGGAAAATGCAGCCCCAGGCATGCTGATCGTCTCGAGCCGGTAGCCGGAAGCGATCGTTGGCTCGGCGCTGGCCTCAACTGTCAAAAACAGAAGGCCGGCGGCGACCATCATGGCGCGGAGCGAACGCATCGGAAGCCTCCATTGGCTGAGAAACGGAATTCCGGATCATAGGCAAGGCGATAGGTCGTCGTCAGGTGGCTTCGATCGCTGTTCCAGGAACCTCCGCGAAGGACGCGGTATGGTCCGGTACTCACCGCCGCGTACCCGCCTTCATACGGTGCGTAGAGATCGCGGGTCCACTCCCAGACATTGCCGACGAGATTGAGGACGCCTTCGCTGCTTGCGCCGTCGACGAACGATTCCGCCGGCGCGGTCATCGCATAGCCGTCGCGCGCGTCGCCTGAGCAGCAGGCATCGGCGCCGGAATTTGCACGGGTTTCGTCCGGCGGGGCCTCGCCCCATGGAAACTCAGCCCCCTTCGTTCCCCGCGCCGCCCGCTCGTATTGCTGCTCCGACGGCAGAACCAACCCGTAGTGACGGCAAAAGGCATCTGCGTCCCCCCAGCTCACTCCGACCACCGGCCGGTCATCCAATCCGAGGAGCGGGTGGTTGGCGTAGAAGGCGGGACGGTGACCGGTCGCGTTGACGAAGCGTCCATATTGCCTGTTCGTGATCTCGGTGCGGTTGATCGCGAACGGCCGCCCTTCCAGAACGCGGGCCGGCCGTTCGTTTTCGGGGCCGTCGTCACGGCCGAAGACGAACGGTCCGGCAGGAATTTCGATCAGCGGATTGCCGACGATGGGGTTTATGTCGGCGGCAGTTGCGTGCAATGCCGCGGTCATCACCATTACCGCCACCCAGATGTCAGACGTCAACACGAGTTTGTGTCTCTCCGTTGAACAGAAACACGCGATTGGTGGCGACCTTGACGCCGATCTTCTGATCGATCAGACCGGCAAAATTCTTGTCGGCACGCAAGGTCATGAGTTGACCTCCCAACCGCAGACTGACGAGGGTATTTTCCCCTGTAAGCTCCACCGAGTAGATCGGCGCAACCAGATTGACGTCGGCATCCTCGGCTTCGGCCGCAAGGACGTCTTCCGGGCGGACACCAAGGACGGCTTGCGAAATGTTGGCCCGGCCGAGGCCTCCGACCCGGAAGCCGGCGCTGGCGAACACCCCCTCCCTCACCTCACCCGGAATGAGGTTCATCGGCGGCGAACCAATGAAGCCGGCCACGAAGAGCGTGCGTGGATCGTTGTAGATTTCCCGTGGCGTTCCAAGTTGCTCGATCACGCCCTTGTTCATCACGGCCACGCGGTGGGCGAGCGTCATCGCCTCTATCTGGTCATGCGTGACATAGACTGTGGTGACCTGCAACTCATGCTGAAGATGCTTCAGTTCGGCCCGCATCTGGGTGCGAAGTTTTGCGTCGAGATTGGACAGAGGCTCATCCATGAGAAAGACGCGCGGCGTGCGAACGATCGCGCGGGCGAGTGCGACGCGCTGGCGTTGGCCGCCGGATAGCTCCTTTGGCAGACGCGACAGCATCGAGTCGAGTTCGACCCGCCGCGCGACCTCGACTATTTGCCGCTTGCGTTCGGCCGGTGGCACTTTGCGAATCTTCAGCGGATAGCCGATATTGTCCTCGACCGTGAGGTGTGGATACAATGCATAGGACTGGAAGACCATCGCGACGTCGCGATATTTCGGCAGGATATCGTTGATGCGGTCCGCGTCGATGTAGATGTCGCCCGAGGTCGCTTCCTCGAGACCTGCGACCATGCGCATGGTAGTCGTCTTGCCGCAACCGGAAGGTCCCAGCAGAACGAGGAATTCCTTGTCTTTGATCTCGAGGTTGAAATTGTTTACGGCGACGAATTCGCCGAACTTCTTGCAGACCTTGTTGAATGTCACGGACGCCATGGGGCTCAACCTTTGACGGCACCCAGGGACAGCCCCCGGACGAGATGCTTCTGGACGATAAAGGCGAAGATGACGATCGGCACGCAAGCCATGAACCCGGCCGCGCTGATTTCGCCCCAATAGGTCTTGTACTGCGTCACCCGCCCGGCGATGCCGATCGGCAAAGTTTGCGCCTGCTCAGTCAGCGTAATGATAAGGGAAAGCAGGAACTCGTTCCACGAGATGATCAGGCAGAAGATGGCCGTTGCGGCAAGGCCTGGCCGGGCCAAAGGCAATGCCACGTGCAGGAATGCCCCCCAGCGCGTGTCGCCGTCGACAATCGCCGCCTCCTCCAGCTCGACCGGAAGATCCTGAAAATAGCTTTTCATCATCCAGGTCGCAAACGGCAGGTTGAAGGCGGTGTAAGCAACGATGAGAGCCGACTTCGTGTTGAGCATGTCGAAGTAGTTGAAGAACAGATAGAGCGGTATGATGCTGACGATAGGCGGCATCATGCGCGTCGACAGGATCCAGAAGGAAATCTGCTTGCGCCATTGCCAAGGATAGCTGAACCGCGCCAGGGCATAACCGGCCATCGTGCCGAAGACGAGGGACACGATCGTCGTTCCCATCGCAACGAGAAGGCTGTTCAGCGCGTAATGCAAGAACGGGCGTTGAATGAAGGCTTCGTCGTAGTGCTTCAGCGTCGGGTGCCGGGGGAGCCATTCCGGAGGCACGGCGAAAATATCGATATCAAACTTGAACGAGTTCGCCGCGATCCAATAGATCGGGAAAAGCGTGAGAACCAGCGCGACGAAGATCGTCAGATAGGCCGCCAGGCGGATGAAGACGTCCCTGGTGCGGCTGCGCGTGCGTATGGTCATCGCCGTTGCCATGGTCATTCCGCCAGCCGCATGCGTTTCATGAACCAGGTGCTCAGAACGATCGTCACGAACAGCACGAACAGCGATATCGCCGCCGCATAGCCGATATCGGCGAAGCGGTAGGCGACCTGATAGATGTAGAGACTTAGCACCTTGGTCCGGTCGGCCGGTCCGCCGCCCGTGAGGATGAACACCAGATCGAAGAGACGCAAAGCATCCATGACGCGCAAGAGCAGGGCAATGGCAATGACAGGCTTGAGGAACGGCACCGTCAGGTCCCAGAACTGCCGCCAGGACGAGGCGCCGTCGAGTTCGGCTGCCTCGTATGGCTCGACCGGCAGACTGGCGAGGCCCGCCAGCATCAGCAGGAAGATGAATGGCGTCCACTGCCAGACATCGGCGACGATGATCGAGAACATCGCGAGGCTCGCGTCGCCCGCCCATGCCTGCGCTGGGAGGCCAAGACGGAACATGATTTCATTCAGGACGCCGAACTGCGGTTCGTAGATGATCTTCCATGTGATCGCGACGGCAATCGGCGGCAGCATCATCGGGATCATCAGCATCGTCTTCAGAAAGGTCATCCGGCGGATATACTTGTCGAGCAGCAGCGCCAGACCGAGACCGAGAAGGAACTCGGCTGTCACCGCCGAGATGGTGAATACGACGGTGTTCAGCAACGCGACATGGAATTGCTGGTCAGACAGGAGCCGCAGGAAATTACCAGGACCGACGAAATCCCATGGCACGTCAGGATTCGGGCTGATCTTGTGAACCGCGGCATAGAACATGTAGATGCTGGGAAAGATCGTCAGCCCCAGCAGGATGAGCATCGTCGGCGCAAGCATAAGGATGCGTAAATGGCGCTCCGTCCATCGCTCCAGGACACCACCTGGCCGAACCGGCGCGGTCAACGTAGCATTCGCGGATGTGAACATCGGTCGCTCCCCCTACAGAGGCGCAAAAGGACGCCGTAATACTTTGTATGGCACATGCCCCCAATTCGGGGGGCATGTGCTGAAACCCTGCCCCGGCCGCCTGAGCATCAGGTTTCAGGTCCGCCGAAGGCCATTGCCGGCATCGTCGCGGGAGCGAGGTCGAAAACACCGGTCGCTGGCTGCATGATCCCCGAAAAGTCCGGAAAGGATCATGCTCGCCTATTTGAGGCCGGTAATCTGCTCGACCGCCGTCTGCGAGTTCTTCAGCGCCTCTTCCGGCGTGATCGTGCCGGCGACGGCCTTGGAAAGCTCGATGCCGAAGGCATTTTCGATCTCCGGCCACTTCGGGTGACGTGGACGCGGGGTCGAGGCTTGGATTGCCTCCATCAGCACTGGATAGTGCCGGAACTTCTCCTGGCTCGTCAGTTCCGGATCGGTAAAGACCGAGGTCCGAACGGGTGGATTGCCGCGTGTGGCGGAAATCTTGATCTGTTCGGCCGAAGTCGCCCAKACCGTGAAGTCGAAGGCTTCCTGCTTGTTCTTGGATGCGGCCATAATACCCATGGTCCAGTGGCCGATTTCCGAGCTTCCCGGCTTGGTTCCGGCAGGAATGGTGCTGTAGGAAATCTTGCCAACCATCTTCGACTGGCTCGGATCTTCAAAGGTGGCAACCCAATTCGGCCAGTTGATCGACGAGGCAGCTGCGCCGGCAGCGAGTGCCGTGCCGACCTCGTTGGCATTGTAACTCTCGACCCCCTTCGGCGAGATGTCTCTCAACGCAATGAACGTTTTCATCGCCGCCGCCCCCTCTGGCGTATCGATCGTTACCTTGGTCCGGTCTGCATTGAAGAGATCGGCGCCATAGGACCAGAAGATCGGCATGAAATCGGCGACCACCGGGTTGCCCTGACCGCCGCGGAAGACGTAACCGAAGTAACGGCCGCCGCCGCTGTCTGTCAGCGCCTTGCCCGCCTTCAAAACGTCATCCCAGGTTTTCGGGGCATCGACGCCGACTTCCTTGAATTTGGCGGCGTCATAGAAAAACATCTGTGCATTTCCCACATAGGGCAGGCACACGTAAGGTCCCGTATTGTAGGGGTTGCGGCAGATCGCCAGCGATTTCGAAAGGAAATCGCTATCTGGCCCTTCTAATCCGGCTGCCTTGAAGTAGGGCGTCATATCCTCCAGATGCCCGTTCTCGGCGAAAAACGGAATCCACGGGTCGTCCATCAGGATGATGTCGAAGACACCGGATTTGGTGGCGCCAGCATTGGCCGCCTGTTCGAAAACATTGGCGTAGGGTGCCTGGACGATCTCCACTTTGGTGCCCTTCAACTTCGAATAGTCGGCGGCCGCGGCCCTGAGGCCGTCTCCTTCGCTGCTTGATGGTACGAGGATTGTGATGTCGGCCCATGCGGCTCCGTTGAGCGCGAGTACGGACGTCGCGATAGCCAAGGTGAAAAACAATCTGCGAAGCATTGTACACCTCCCATTCCGAGCTGTTATCCAAAGACCTTTTCGTAGGGGGCTCACTTTTTCCGGCAACGGCACAAACATTAACTCTGCGCCCATGCGGACCACTCTGCGACAATGCGAAACATCGTCCGGTATGTCGTCATCGAGCCGGCCTTGCTCCCGGTTTTTATATTATCACATCAGGCGCAGTATTTAGAGAGATTGTATTAGTATTAGATGAAATTTCCTCCCAGGTAGTAACGAAGGAGGTTCGGTCTGTTGGCGCATGATATTGGAGTATCCTGCGAGACCATCCGATGCTGGGCAAGAAAGTTCGGGACAAATATGCAGGCCGCCTGAGCTCTGGCATGCCATGAACCAGGTTGCAGAAGCAGCTCAAGGCGCTTGTCTCTTTGTCCGAGAACGGCATCTCGTTGAGCGCGCTTGTTCATTGTGGGTGTCTCGAGCTGCTGCTGCTCTACCTGCTGGTCCTTGCTGCTAAGCAGCGCGGTCAAGTCCAGCTCCTTTACGGCACGCTCGCGTGGCACCTAAAAGCGGACCTCTAAACGTTCGACAGGGTCTTTGGTGAAATCGGAATATCGTATCCACCGGGGAACGACCTTAAACAACACGGCACCATTCTCGACAAACTCTCTCTCAGCTGGAACGCTTTCAAGATGTGCTTTCTGGTATTCCTGCACTTCGGAGGCGGAAACCTTCATGGCATCGCCCTCATATTGAACTGTGATGTTCTTGTCCCAGCCGACGACAAGTGCGACGCTTCGTCTATCTGCGAGGTTGTCGAACTTGCGCGTCTGTTCGAAGGTATCGAACACGATTTCGAGGTTGTCACGCACCGAAAAGTCAATGGCCGCAGCTTCGGGCTTGCCGTCCGCATGAGATGTTGCGATCACCGCTAGGGTGTGCTGGCGCAAGAATTCTAAAATCACTGTCTTGCCTTGTGCGCTATCCATGGCTGAAATCCTTTGCCGTGCACATCACGATGCGTGATGTCGAGCGGATTATGATCGTCTTGGATGCCTCGATGAAGTATTATGGCACCAGTTTTCCAAAATATCGTCGATTGCTGCCTCGCATCAGCGGAGGACGAGATGACGACGCCTCAGGTCGAACGTAGGACCGCAGCCGTCCTGGCTGCCGATGTCGTGGAGTACTGTCGGCTCGTTGAGACTGACGAGGAAAGCGCGCTCGCGGCAATTAAGGAGCTATGGGGCGCTGTATTCCGGCCACTCATAGCAGAGTACCGTGGTCGGATCGTCAAATTGATGGGTGATGGCCTGATAGCGGAGTTCGGATCTGTTGTCGGAGCAGTGGCCTGTGCGGCGGCAGTGCAAGAAAGGCTTGTCGTTYAACAGGAACAGGTTGCAGCCGAACGCCGCATCGTGCTGCGGATCGGCATAAACCTCGGAGACGTCGTGATCGAGGGAGACGACCTTCTTGGCGATGGGGTCAATGTTGCCGCGCGCTTGGAGCAATTATGCCCGCCAGGCAGCGTGCTCATATCCGGCTCAGCTCACGAGCAACTGTCGGGAAAAGTCGATCTCCACTTTGAGTATGTGGGCGAGCAGCACCTAAAGAACATCGCGCGGCCCGTGAAGACCTACTGTATGGGCGTTGGCGGTTTGACGCCAACGCTCCCACCCAGCTCACGTTCCGACAAGC
>NZ_JBFUBH010000052.1:0-25572 GCF_056405855.1 Pararhizobium sp. P1_E7
GAAGACTGGTCCTCGACGCACGTCACCCACTTGATGATTTTTGCTCGTTGGCAGCAGATGTATCGGAAGTACGATCACAAGCTGGAGCTTCGTACCTGGCATGAAGTGGGCATCATTCGCAGCGAGAACGCTGGATTCATATACTTCAACTGCCATCCCGGAACAGGGCTGCTTCCATTTTTCTCAGTCGAAGAGTTCGGAGCGACCGAGCTTGAGCGGAGCATGGCATGAGCAAACTGGGGATGTTGAGGAAATTGTCAGCAGAACAGCCACACCCATTGTCTCCCCAGGCAGTGCACAAGAATTTCGCACAATTGACGCAGTCATCCTTAATTGAGTTCTTAAACAGAAACGCACGAGAACATCCGGACCGTGTTGGTTATAGAGCAAAAATAAGGGGCCTGTGGAAGGAGTGGAACTGGGCGCAGGCGAGGGATGAGGTAGGACTCGCGACGCAATTTCTTTCTCATGCCGGGGTTCGCGAGGGAGACAAAGTCTGCATATCTGGCGAAGCTGATCTTCGTCTCTATTGGTATCTGTTGGCACTACAGAAGGTTGGCGCAGTGGCAGTGATTGTCCACCCGAGTCTTCTGGAGGACGAGCTGGCCGAGGTGCATTCAAAGAGCTCGTTCAAATTTCTCATCGCGGGCAACGCGGATCTGGTTGACGCAGCAATTCGCATGCGTAACGGGGGAAGGCGGATCGACGCAATAATTTCCCTTTCGCCGGAAGTCGGGTTGCAGAAGGGTGTCTTCGTCGCGACGTCCCTGAAGCATCACACGGGTTCATCGCCTCGCGTGGATATCGATGCGTCGAATAGGCCGGCAGGCGTTGTGGAGCTGGCGGGATACGATGACGCTGGCGAACCTACAATGATCGCTTATGCGGACGACAATTTGCAAATTGCCGTAACCCGTCTCATCAATCAGACAGAAATGACGGCAGATGACGAACTGGTCAGCTTTTTACCGCTGGCATGGGAGGGCGAGTTTCTGCAGTTCGCAGCAGCGCTCTGCGTTGGCGCGAGAATAAGCGTGGTTGAGAGCACTACCACTGTTTTTCAGGATTTGAGGAATCTCTCTCCAAGTTTCATCCTGGCTCCGGCGTCGTTTTACCGAAGCTTTCTTGCCCATATCGAGGCGCGTATTCGAAGATCCACGCGTCTCGCAAACTGGATGCATGAAAAGGCAAAGGCAGAGCGACAGCAAAAACAATTGGGTGTCTTTCTCGATTATCTTTTTAGACGGCCGTTGCGAAGCGCTACGGGGGTTTCGCGAGTTCGCTTCCTTGGCTCGGCCCAAGGTTTTCTGCCGCGGGAAATGACAGAGCGCTATCGCGCTTTCGGAGTGGAGCTCCGAGACCTACGAACGCGAGAATTCGACGAGGAGAAATGGGATGCGAGTCAATCAGTTACCGATTTTGACGTCGCCCAAGCGCTAATACGTCATGGCCGGAGATTGCGCTCATCCCTCCTTGTTCGGCACCTGGTGTTCACGCAGACCTCTGCGGGCCGATGGGCGGTAGCAATCAATCCTGACCAAGAGTTCGTACGCGCCTGCTCTAGCGATGCCGGTGCGGAGTATGAGCAGCTTATTTCTCAAAGTGAAATCAAAGCAGCTTTCACCGATCTCGTTCGATCGACAAATCTCGCGGCAGCAGCCGATTCACCCTACGTTCTCCAGCTTGATGGCTTTTACTTGTTCAATCCGCCTCTCAGCGCTGTTGAGCGGAGCCTCACCAGAAATGGTGACGTTGTCTTTCGGACCATCTCTAACGTAAGCGGGAAGACTGGATCTTCATTGTGGGTTCCGCTTTCCGGAAGCGGAGCTTGATATGTCAAACACGTTAGTGCGAGCACCAATCATTGTAGGGGTTGATAATGTTAGTCTGCGTTTCGGTGGCGTGAAAGCCATTTCGGAAGTCAGTCTTGAGGTGTTCGAAACGCAAATTTACTCCATCATCGGCCCAAATGGAGCGGGAAAAACCTCTCTGCTGAACTGTATCAATGGTTTCTATCGCCCAACTCAAGGTTCGGTTCGTTTTGGCGCGAGCACTTCAGTAAACTTATCTGTCACAGCCGCCGCCAAACTCGGTCTCGCTCGGACGTTTCAAAACCTCGCTTTGTTCGATGGCCTCTCCACCGTCGAAAACCTGCTACTCGGTCGCAGTTTGAAAATGAAGACCGGTTTCCTTGAAGCGGCAATGTACTGGGGGCCGACGCGCTCTGAGGAGATGAGGCATCGCGCGTTTGTAGAAGATATCGTCCATTTCTTAAGGCTGGAGCCCCACCGTGACACGCCGGTTGGACAATTGTCCTACGGAATCCGGAAGCGAATTGAATTCGGAAGAGCACTCTGCGCAGAACCGCGTCTCATCCTGCTAGACGAACCGATGGCGGGGATGAACGACGACGAGAAGGCTGAGATGGCCGACTTCATCACAAATGTGAACAAGTCACAGAAGATCACGTTCGTCCTAATCGAACACGACGTCGGCATCATCATGAAGTTGTCGGACCGGATAGCGGTGCTCGATCACGGCGTGAAGATTGCTGAAGGCACTCCGACAGAGATCACGACCAATGAGAAAGTCATCGAAGCATACCTCGGTAAAGAGGCGGCTTGATGAGCGCAGCACTGCACTTGATTGGCCTGAATTCACCAGACACGGATGGCTTCAAATGACCTTCTCGGATTTTCAATTCTTTCTCGAAGTGCTTATAAGCGGCCTGCTGACCGGGGTTCTCTACTCCCTTATCGCAATCGGTTTCGTGCTGATTTACAAGGCGTCGGGCCTATTCAATTTCGCACAGGGCGCGATGGTGCTTTTTGCGGCAGCGACCTTGGCGGGGTTTCACAGCTTTGGGCTCGGCCTCGTAGCCTCCGCATTCCTTACACTCGTCGTCATGGTCGCTCTCGCATTCAGCGTAGAATTCGTGATACTGCGCCGCATTGTGAACCAGCCGCCGATAAGCCTCTTCATGGCTACGATAGGCCTTTCTTACGTTCTTCTCGGGTTGAGCCAGCTACTCTGGGGATCCGAAGTCCGTGTGCTCGATATCGGTTTTCCAGACGGACAGTTCATCATCGGAGACATCTTTATCGAGCAATTCGAGCTGTCTGTGGCAGTGATATGCGGTTTGCTGGTCGCGGGCCTGGCGCTTTTTTTTCAGAGGACGTCGATCGGTCTTTCACTTCGAGCCGTGGCTGATGACAATCAAGCGGCAATCTCGGTCGGTGTTTCGATCCATAAAGTCTGGATCATTGTCTGGAGCGTAGCCGGAATTGTCTCGCTCATCACCGGTATCGTATGGGCCGCGAAGCTCGGCGTACAGCCAGCCCTGAACATGATCGCGATGAAGGCGATGCCTGTCATAGTGCTCGGAGGTTTGACCTCCATTCCCGGTGCGATTGTCGGTGGTCTCATCATCGGAGGGAGTGAGAAGCTTTTCGAAGTGTATCTGGGCAGTATGGTCGGAGGCGCGACCGAAAGTTGGTTCCCCTATGTCATCGCCATCCTTGTGCTTCTTGTCCGACCGGCGGGCTTATTTGGAACGCGTGAACTGCGAAGGATTTAAACGATGTTTTATAGAGAAGCCGGGCGGCTTATCACCAGCTATAGCGCGCAGAGCGCCATCATCAAACGCCCTGAAGATCGAGTGATTGCTGGTATTCTGGCTGGCGCCGCCGTGCTCTTGCTGCCACAGGTCGCCAGTCCATATATGTTGACCGCGCTCGTTGTTCCATTTCTGATTCTTAGCATTGCGGCGATCGGACTGAACATCCTCATGGGATACGCGGGGCAAGCATCACTTGGTTCGGGTGCCTTCATGGCAATTGGCGCCTATGTTAGCTACAAATGCGCCACTAATCTGCCGATGCTTCCTATTGTGGTCGATTTCCTAATCGGCGGCGCGGTTGCCGCTTTGGTTGGGATACTCTTCGGCTTGCCAAGCCTCCGGCTTAAAGCGTTCTATCTCGCTATAGCGACCCTCGCGATCCAGTTCTTCGTTGAGTGGCTGTTCTCAAAGGTCGCCTGGTTCTGGAACTATCACCCATCCGGGGTCGTCTCAACGCCAAAGATTTCGGTGATGGGCGTCGCAATCGACACGCCAGTCCGCAACTACTACTTCGTGCTGGCCGTCGTGGCAGTTATGACCTTGATCGCGATTAACCTGACGCGAAGCCACATCGGTCGGCGCTGGATGGCAATACGTGACCATGAGACCGCCGCAGAAATCATGGGACTATCGATCGCTCACACAAAGCTTTCCGCCTTCGCAATTAGTGCGTTCTACTGTGGTGTCGCCGGCGCCCTCTGGGCATTCGTGTTTCTCGGCTCCCTCGGGGTTGCATCCTACTCCGTCGATACCTCGTTCAAGATCATGTTCATGATCGTTATAGGGGGCATGGGTGTTGATTTCCACTGAGAGCTGACCCGGCGCAGCCAGATATTTCCATTGAGAATTGACCCATGTTTCAACCGTCCCCTGCGTGGTTTCAGCGGGGGCTCTGGAGTGATCGACATGGCGTTACTGAGCGTGATCCGGCGCTGGCATTTTCGAGAGCGTCTATCAATCCGGGAGATTTGCCGCAGGACCGGCTTATCCCGGAATACCATCCGCAAATATCTGCGTGCCGGCGACGTGGAGCCGAAGTTCAACGTCCCGGAGCGGCCGAGCAAGCTCGATCCTTTTGCGGATCGGTTATCGGCCTGGCTAAAGACGGAATCCAAGAAGGGCCGCAAGCAGAAGCGGACGATGAAGCAGTTGCATGCTGATCTTGTGAGCCTCGGCTACGAAGGGTCCTACAATCGCGTGGCGGCATTTGCTCGGGAATGGCGCGATGATCGACAGCGGGAATTGCAGACGACCGGCCGTGGCACCTTCGTTCCACTGGCGTTTGAACCCGGCGAAGCCTTCCAGTTCGACTGGTCGGAAGATTGGGCGATCATCGGCAATGAGCGCACCAAGCTCCAGGTCGCTCACACGAAGCTAAGCTACTCCAGGGCCTTCATCGTCCGGGCCTATCTCCTGCAGACGCACGAGATGCTGTTTGACGCCCACAATCATGCCTTCCGTGTCTTCGGTGGCATTCCCGGTCGCGGCATCTACGACAACATGCGCACGGCGATCGACAAGGTCGGCCGTGGCAAAGAACGCGACGTCAACGTCCGCTTCATGGCGATGGCCAGCCATTACGTGTTCGAGCCCGAGTTCTGCAATCCGGCATCCGGCTGGGAGAAGGGACAGGTCGAGAAGAATGTGCAGGATGCGCGCCACCGGTTCTTTCAACCCGTCCCGCACTTTCCATCGCTGGAAGCATTGAACGATTGGTTGGAACAGCGTTGCAAAGAGTTTTGGGCAAAGACACCACACGGTCAGATGCGTGGCACCATTGCGGACATCTGGGTTGAGGAGACGCCGGCTCTCATGCCGGTTTCCAGACCGTTCGACGGGTTCGTCGAGTATACGAAGCGGGTCACGCCCACCTGCCTCGTGCATCTCGAGCGCAACCGCTACAGCGTTCCAGCCTCCTTCGCCAATCGTCCGGTGAGCCTTCGGGTCTATCCGGAGCGTGTCGTCGTCGCCGCGGAAGGTCAGATCGTCTGTGAGCACCGCCGCGTCATCGATCGTTCCCATGATCGGCCGGGGCAGACCATCTACGATTGGCGGCATTATCTGGCGGTCGTGCAGCGCAAACCGGGCGCTCTTCGCAACGGTGCTCCATTCATCGAGCTTCCCGAAGCCTTCCGGACGTTGCAGCAATACCTGCTCAAAAAGCCCGGCGGTGACCGCGAGATGGTTGATATCCTGGCCCTTGTCCTCCAGCACGACGAACAAGCGGTGCTATTGGCCGTCGATATGGCGCTGAAGTCCGGCGTCCCGACGAAGACGCACGTGCTGAACCTGCTGCATCGCCTCGTTGACGGCAAAACCTTCACGCCGCCGACCCTCGACGCACCTCAGGCCCTGACACTCACCAATGAGCCCAAGGCCAATGTCGAACGATACGATACCTTGAGAAAGACGGAGGTTCGCCATGCGTCATAACCCGGCAAGCGGCGCGATCGTTATCATGCTGCGACAGTTGAAGATGCATGGCATGGCCCATGCCGTCGGTGATTTGACCGAGCAGGGATCGCCGGCGTTCGAGGCTGCCATTCCGATCTTGTCCCAGCTTCTCAAGGCGGAGACCGCGGAGCGCGAAGTCCGATCAACGGCTTATCAGCTCAAAACCGCACGCTTCCCGGCCTACCGTGATCTGAATGGCTTTGACTTCGCCAGTAGCGAGATCAACGAGGCGCTCGTGCAGCAGCTTCATCGCTGCGACTTCCTCGACGACGCCAACAACCATCTCGTCATTCTCGACGAGCTTGGTTACCTGCCGTTCAGCGCTTCAGGCGGCGCACTGCTCTTCCACCTGCTGAGCAAGCTCTACGAGCACACCAGCGTCATCATCACGACCAACCTGAGCTTCAGCGAATGGGCCAGCGTGTTCGGCGACGCCAAGATGACGACCGCGCTGCTCGACCGGCTTACCCACCACTGCCACATCCTGGAAACGGGAAACGACAGCTTCCGCTTCAAGAACAGCTCAGCGCATGAGCCCAAAACCGCAAAGGAAAAACGCAGGAACTTGACCACCACGACCAACACGAACGATACCTAAGGCGGGTCACTTCTCGGTGGAAATGCCGGGTCAGCTCTCAGTGGAAATCAACACTTTTCTCCACTTCGCCGCGCAGGGAAGCCCAGATATTGCGATACAGATCCATAAAGCGTGGATCGAGTTTGATCTCTGCCACATCCCGTGGCCGCTCGAGATCGACCGGGAAACTTTCGATGACCCGCGAACGAGGGCCGGCGGCCAGAATGGCGACGCGGTCTCCAAGCGCGATGGCCTCTTCGAGGTCGTGCGTGATCATGACCACGGCGCGACGTTCTTCCTGCCAAAGGCGTAGCAATTCATTCTGCATGAGATGCCGCGTGTGGATGTCGAGCGCCGAGAAGGGCTCGTCCATCAGGATCACCTTCGGACCGGCAATGAGGGCCTGCGCCATCTGGACACGTTTACGCTGGCCGCCGGAGAGTTGGTGCGGATAGCGGTGTTCGAAGCCCTTCAGCCCGACCTTGGCAAGCCAGCTCATCGAACGCTCGCGGCGCTCAGTGGCTCCAACACCTCTGAACATCAGGCCGAGCTCGACATTCTCGATGGATGTCTTCCACGGAAGCAGCGCGTCCTGCTGGAAGAGATAGCCGATGTCGTTCTGGACGCTCTTTACCGGCGTGCCGTCGATCGTCACCGTTCCGCTCGCGGGTTTCAGAAGACCTGCGATCGCGTTCAAAATGGTGCTCTTGCCGCAACCGGTCGGGCCGACGATGGCGAGAAACTCGCCATCGGCAACCGTGAGGTTGACGTCCTGCACCGCGACATATGAACCAAACGACATTGTCACGGCGTCGATCGATACCATCGACTTTGCGTGTTGCTGTCCCGTCGGGATAGGCATGGGGTTTACGACAGCCAAAGACATGGCCTCCTCCTAGGATCAGTTGGTTGTCTTATCCGTTACCTTGTCCACGAAAGCGTTCGTGTAGGTTTTGGAAAGATCGATTGTTGCGGCAGCAACCTTTTCATTGAAGCTCTTCAGAACGGCCAACGGCGTCTGCGTGTCGGTCTCGCTGAATTTGCCATCCACCGAGAAAATCGGTTTGGCATTCTGGACGGCCTTCACATAGGTGTCCCGGTCGCCCGAAATAAATTCTTTCGGCAGTTTTTCGACGATCTCCTCAGCGCTATGTGTGTTCATCCAGGCCAGTGCCTTGACGGTCGCGTTCGTGACCTTCTGGATGGTTTCCGGGTTCTCATCGATATAGGCTTGGGTCGCATAGAGAACGGAGGTCGGATAAATTCCGCCATAGATTTCCTTGGCACCCTCGTCGCTGCGGGCGTCGATCAAAATCTTGCCGACACCCTTGGCTTCAATAAAGGTCGCCGCGGGATCGTAGTTGACCAGAAGATCGACTTTTCCCTGCTCTAGCGCCGCGACTGCGGCCGCGCCGGATCCGACGCCGATCAGCGAGATGTCGTCGGCCGAAAGWTTGTTGCGCTGCAGGTAGTAGCGCACGAAGAAGTCGGAAGATGATCCCGGTGCGGTGATGCCGATCTTCGCGCCCTTGATCGTTTCCGGTTTGGTCGGATCAAAGGATGAGTTTTTCCCGCCGGCCAGAACCAGGCCAGAATTGCGCGCAAGCTGGACAAAGCCGACGACCGCCTTGTTCTGCGACTGCATCTGGATCGTATGATCGTAGAAGCCGACAGCAATATCCGTGGAGCCGGCAACAAGCGCCTGCAGCGTCTTGGAGCCGCCAGATGCGAAGTTTTCGACGGTCACGTCGAGGCCTTCCTTCTCGTACAGACCTAGGCCAGCTGCAACCGGGAAGGGCAGGTTGTTGAGGTTATAGGACCCGACGCTGATGCGGACGGGTTCCGCAAAAGCCGAACCGGCGAATGCGACCGTTGCCGCAAGGGCGAGTATGAGTTTACGCATGTGTATTCCTCCCTGATGCGTGGCGCCCTCCCGGCAACCACTTCCGATTATGCAGCGCAAACCACTTGCGCGATAGGTTTTGCAAAGACCCGGCCCTCGAAGAGGCGTCGGGCCGTCCGCAGGATTCCGGCAACTGTCTTGCCGTCGCGGGTATCCAGTTTTACTTCCAAACGACCGCTTGGATGTTCGAGAACGAGGACGACCGGCGGCTTGCGATTGCCGATCAGTTGCGCAGCGACGGTTCCGTCGCTGATGCAGGCCGTGGCAATCCCAACCGCGCCGGTTGTTGCAAGAGACGGGTGGCACTGGTGCGGCATGAAATAGCGCACCCGGAGATCGCTGCCCTTGTTGGGCCTGGAGATCAGTACCGGCTTTGGCGTCACCTGATTGCCGACATCGCCCATGCCCATGCGCCGGCCTGCCTCGAGCCGCAAGGTTTCGAGCCGCTGCAGCAATGCGCCGTTGGCATTGAGTTCGGCAGCCGATTCATTGCCCGTCACACCGAGGGCGGCGGCCTCGAGCAGCATCATCGGCATCGCGCAATCGATGCAGGTCACATCGATGCCATCGATCCTGTCGCACGGGTTACCGGTGGGAAAAAGCTTGCCCGTGCGTGCCCCGGCCGCGTCCATGAAGGTCAGCGCGATCGGTGCCGCGTTGCCGGGCACGCCGTCGATCGAGGCATCTCCCATATAGGCAACGCGGCCATCAGGGGTCGGAACCTCCGCTTCGATTAGTTTGCCGGTATTGACGTTGTGAATGCGCACGCGGGTTACGCCCGTCGCCGCCTTGACCAGGCCGGCCTCGATCGCGAACGGCCCGACGGCCGCCAGCATATTTCCACAGTTGGGCGAGGTATCCACGAACTGTTGATCGATGCGGACCTGGGCGAACAGATAATCCACATCCGCATCGGACACGGTTGCCGGGCCGACGATGGCAACCTTGCTGGTGACGGCGTTGCCACCGCCGATACCGTCAATCTGCAGGGGATGACCAGACCCCATGACCGAAAGCAGGATCTGATCGCGTTGACGCTCATCCGACGGAAGATCGGATGCGAGAAAGAACGGTCCTTTTGAGGTGCCGCCTCGCATCAAAACACAGGGAATGGAAATCAGGTCGTTCATTGTTGTGTCCGCATACTGATGTGATTTAAATATCAATCAGCTTCTTTGTTGCAGTAAGCGGCAAAACGATTGATATGTGAAATGCGAATATCAGAAGGAATGATGCGTTATGAGCATTAATTGCGAGATACTGGATCTGCGCGCGTTTCTATCGGTCGTCGAACTGGAAAACTTCCACCGCTCTGCCGAAGCGCTTAATCTGTCACAGCCGGCCCTCAGCCGTCGAATTCAGAAGCTCGAGTTGGCAATCGGGGCGCCTTTGCTCGAGCGCACCACGCGCCATGTCTCGACAACCGCCCTTGGCGCGGAGCTGATCCCGTTGGTGCGACGAATGCTTGAGGAGTTCGACACGTCGCTGTTTGCGGTGCGCGATGTAGGATCTCAGCGCAGCGGCCTTGTGACGATCGCATGCCTGCCAACGGCTGCTTTTTATTTTTTACCGACCGTCATTAAGCAATTCAGCGCCGAGTATCCGAACATTCGTTTTCGCATTCTCGATCTGCCGGCCACCGATGGACTGCAGGCAGTCGCCCGTGGGGAAGTCGAGTTCGGCATCAATATCATGGGCTTTTCAGATCCCGACCTCATCTTCGAGAGGCTCATCGAAGATCCCTTCGTCCTGGCGGCACGCAAGGATCATCCGCTGGCGGCAAAGAGTGAGCTCGAATGGGGTGATCTGGCGCCCTATCAACTGATCACAGTTCACCGGTCGAGCGGCAACCGTACGCTTCTTGACGCCGCGTTGGCGAAATCCAACCTGAAACTGCGCTGGTCCTATGAAGTCACGCATCTCTCGACGTCGCTTGGTTTGGTGGAAGCCGGGCTTGGAATTTCGGTTCTGCCGAAACTCGCCACACCACAGGAAGAGCACCCGTTTCTCGTCACGAGGCCTATTCGCAATCCCGAAATCTCACGAACGATCGGCATCGTGCGTCGTCGCGGTGGGACGCTTTCACCCGCAGCCGAGCGCTTCATGACAATGTTGATAGGAACCTGGGCCGAAGGAAACTGAGCACCTAAAGAGCTGCCGAGATAGGCATCTCAGCTACTTTTCAGTCAAATGTTCTCTTTTTCCGCGACCAGAACGCCTTGAATAAACCGTTGGACATGAAGCGCCACTGCTCGGGATCTTCCCAATGCGGGTTGTGGCCGAAACCATCCAACAGGATGGTTTTCGCATCCTGCAACGCAGCGGCAAGAGCGCGACGATGATCCGCATCGACTGGGATAACGGAACGCTGACCGGCGCATCGGAATCGCGCAAGGACGGCATTGCACTTGGCTATTGATCGTATGGAGTCTTGCGAGAGTGACGGTAGCGGGGCCACTGCCCGCCCCAGTTTAGACCGACGCTTCCCGGCATTTGATATAGACGTTATAGGCGTCGCTCGATTCCGGCCGGAGCGGAGCCACGCATTATACCGTCGGGACTGTGAGGATACGACTGCGCACGTTGTTGACTATGTTGAGCACGGGACCAATGGATAGTCGCCGTAAGCGTCCGGTCGGGACGTTCCGCATCTCACGACCTGAAGTCTCGGTAAGAAGCGCCGATGCTTCTCGCGCCGCGATTGCTACTATTACGGAAAAAGTAACGGCCCGAGCCTGGTCCGTCCTGACACCACATTAGGCTGTGGGAAAAACGCATTGGTTAGAGGCGTTAGCTCACGGTGCTCCACCCGTGCCTTTTGGCAGGCCGCGTAATCTACATACCATTGCTCTTCGAGCTGATCTCGCAACGCTACGAACGGGGTGCCACCCTCATCACAAGCAATCTGCCGTTTGACGAATGGACGGAAACCTTAGGCTCCGAGCGTCTGACCGGGGCTCTGCTTCGACCGCATCACCCACCACGTCACATCCTCGAGATGAACGGCGACAGCTACCGTCTCGCCCAAAGCCGCGCCCGAAAGGCCGGCTGAAACCCTCTCAAAAAATCGCCGCGCACGCACGAGACCCCCCGTTCGGGCTACGCCCTCCCCGAGGTCTCATGCGTTCGCCACAAGTGGCCGACTATTCCTCCGGCGCGTGGCCTGGTCTTGCTCCGCCGTTGACAGTCAGTGAATCCGTTGCCCGCTTTCATCAAAGCGGTGAAGATGTTCTTGCAGGAATTGAAACTGCAGCACTTCCCCCGGTTTCATCTTGTGGTCGCCATTAATCCGGATGATCAGTTCCCCAAGTTCGGAGTCGATGTAAGCGATCGTCTCGTTGCCGAGATGTTCGGCAAAGCGCAGCCGGCCCTTCCAGGCACCACGCTCGCCTAGCTCAATATGTTCGGGCCGGACACCAATCGTCTTCGCTCTCTCTTTTGCGGCAGCCTCGCCGGTAATCAGGTTCATCCGGGGGGAACCGATGAAGCCTGCAACGAAAAGTGTTTGCGGGCGGTTGTAGAGTTCCATCGGCGCACCGACCTGCTCGATTCTTCCGGCATTCATCACAACGATCTGATCAGCAAGCGTCATCGCCTCGACCTGATCGTGGGTCACGTAAATCATCGTCGATTTCAACCGCTCATGCAGATCCGCGAGTTCGACTCGCATCTGGTTGCGCAGAGCCGCGTCAAGATTGGAAAGGGGTTCGTCGAACAGGAAAACGTCAGGGTTGCGGACAATTGAACGTCCGATCGCAACGCGCTGTCTCTGACCGCCGGAGAGGGCTGCCGGCTTGCGCTTGAGAAGGGGCTTTAGATGCAGGATCTCGGCCGCTGCATCGACGCGTTTCTGCCGTTCCTCCGGTGGTGTCTTCGAAAGCCGGAGGCCGAAGTCGATATTCTGCTCGACCGTCATATGGGGGAAAAGCGCGTAGGATTGGAAGACCATCGAGATGCCGCGCTTGGACGGCTCCTCACGGGTGACATCCCTGCCACCGATCGAAATCTTGCCACGGCTTGGCTCCTCAAGACCTGCCACCATGCGCAACAAAGTCGACTTTCCGCAGCCGGAGGGGCCAACAAGCACCGTGAAAGAGCCGTCCGGAACCGAAAGCGTCAAATCGGGGATCGTCTCGACTGCTCCGAAGGTCTTGTTGATGTTGCTAAGTTCTACATTTGCCATGTCCTAGTCCTCCCAAAATTAAGTTTCAGCCCTTGACTGCGCCGCCCGTCAGGCCGGCAACGATGTATTTCTGCGCGGCGACGAAAAAGACGACGGCCGGCAGGATGGTGAGTGTGATGAATGCGAGAACCCTGTTCCATTCGACGAGGAATTCTCCACGGAACTGCATCATGCCGAGCGGCCAGGTGAACAGGTCGCGCGAGTTGATCACCACGAGCGGCAGCAGGAAGTTGTTCCAGCTTTGAACGAAGGCAAAGACGCCGACGGTGGCAAGGATCGGTGTCGAAAGGGGCAGGGTGAAGCGCCAGAAGAAGCGGATATAGCCGCAACCTTCAACATAGGCCGCTTCGAAGAGCTCCTTGGGCAACTGCTCGAAGAATGTCTTGAAGAGCAGGATGGAGAGCGACAGGCCAAACGCCGTCTGCGGCAGGATCACCGCCCAGTAGCTGTCGAGAAGGCCGAAGTCCCGCACCTTGATGAAGAGCGGAAGGATTGCCGTCGCGAACGGAAACACGAGGCCGGCCAAGAGGTAAGACATCATCATCCTGGAGCCGAAGAAACGGATTTGCGCAAACACGTAAGCGGCTGCGGCCGCAACGATCAGCGTCAGGACGACCGTGGAAAGCGAGATGATCAGCGAATTGCCGAGATATTTCCAGAAGCCGGGATCGTTGAGCAGTGCCGAATAGAATTCGGTGTTCCAGTGTGAAGGAAGGCCGAAGGGACTGGCTAGCAGTTCGCCATTCGTTTTGAAGCCGCCGAACACGGCGACCGTCAAAGGGCCGAGTACGAACGTTACGACAATCAGCAGGATCGCCAGACGCGCGAGCTGTGGAACCAAGCGAGCGTAGGTCATCACTTGCTCCTCCTGTTGGTTTGATATTGATAAAAGATCGAGACCCCGACGGCGGCAACGAAGAGCAAGACGCCGACAGCGCTACCGAAACCGATCCGGTTGCGGGTTAGGCCGAAGCTGTAGAGATAGGTGACGATGGTGTGTGTCGAATTGGACGGCCCGCCATTGGTCAACGGAATGACGACGTCGAAGAGTTGCAGCGACCCGACGACGGCGAAAAAGGCGGAGACGCCGATTGCCGCCCCGATCAACGGCACCTGGACAAAGCGGACGACTTCCCAGCGCTTTGCACCTTCGAGTCTTGCAGCGTCCAGAAGTTCCTTCGGAACGCTTTGCAAGGCAGCCACGAAAATCATCATGTGAAAGCCGAAATATTTCCACACCACCACGAGCGTGATAGCGAGAAAGGCCCAGTTGCGATCGGCGAGAATGAATACGGGGTCCATCGCGAGTGACTTGAAAACGGCGCTTGCGACGCCGGAATTGCCGTCGAAGACGAAGCTCCAGATCAATCCGGAGGCGATTTCCGCCAGGATGTAGGGCAGGAAGAAGACCAACCGGAACAAGGTGTTCGCGGGCGTCTTCTCGTAGATCATCAGCGCAAGGCCGAGTGCGAGCGGCAGCTGGATGAACAGCGAAACGGCGAGCACGATCAGGGTGTTGCGAACGGACTGCCAGAAGATGCCGTGATTGAGAACCTGACGGAAATTGTCGAGCCCGACGAAATCGGTCGGTGTGCCGTATCCGTTCCATTTGAACAGGCTGTAGTACGCCGCATCGAACAGCGGCAAGGCGACGAACAAGGTGAACAGTAACAAGGCTGGTGGCAGCATGAGAAGGACTGCCTGGCCTTTGCTGGACATGAGATCGGCGATTATCGAACGGGACTTCCGGTTGTGTATGTTTGCTGCGTTGGTCATGGCTTCGCTCCACTGGATGGGGCCGGCAGGTCAAACCTGCCGGCGAGATGCGAATTTCAACGAACGGACCACGCATCCTGAACGGTTTTCGCGGCTTCTTCCGGGGTTGCCGCACCCTGGGCAATGTCTGCTGCGGCATCGTTGACTGTCGCCCCAACGTCCGACCCCAACGCCTGATCGAGGAAGATCTGGTGGAAGCTGGACGCGACCAGGGCGGCCGACATCTGCTTGAAGAAGGGATTGCTCATCCGGTCATCCGCACCCTTGGTTACGGGAATGAAGAGACCTTCAGCACCGGCTTCTGCCTGGTTTTCTTTGCTTGAGAGGTATTTCAGGAATTCGACCGCTTCGGGCTTCGCACCGGCGACCACGGCAAACCCATTGATGCCGCCGAAGGTATCGGTTGCCTGCCCGGCACCGCCGGCGACCACCGGGAACCGGACAGTCGCCATCTTTTCGTCAGGAATACCCTTGCCTGTGGCGGAATTCTGCTTGGCTGTGCCGTAATCCCAGTCACCCATCAGGTGGAAGATGCCCTTGCCGTCGCCGAACATGCCGGTCGCCTGCTCGAAGGTCGCGTCCATGAAGCCCGGCTGGAAGGGTTCGAGATCGAGAAGTGCCTTGAAGTCCTCTCCCGCTTTAATGAACGGTGCTGACGCAAAACCATCGCCTTCTCCGGCAGTGGCCGCAGCCAGTCCGTCCTTGCCCGCCTCGCGCACCATCAGGTAGCCGTAGTAGAAGTGCAGCGGCCACTTGTCCTTACCCCCGGCGAGGATCGGCGTAACGCCGGCTTCCTTCGCCTTTTTGACCCCCGCGAGGAAGTCGTCCCAGGTCTTGATGGCGCTCAGATCGATGCCAGCCTTGTTGGCGAGGTCCGTATTGGTCCAGAACACAACCTCATTGGCGTTGGTGGGTATGCCATAGACCTTGCCATCAACGGTGAACGCAGCAAGGCTTGCCGCCGACAGACTGTCCGCCCATTCCGGCGACATCACCGCAGTGATATCCTGCAAGACACCGGCTTCCGCCTGCTGCGCCAGCACGCCACCTGCCCAGCTGTAGATCAAGTCGGGCTTCGCGTCGGATTGCAGAAGCGTGCTCAGCTTTTGCTTGTAGGCTTCGTTGGCGAGGTATTCGAACGCGATGTCGACGCCGGTATGCGTCTTCTCGAATTCACTGACAACCCGGTCGTAATAGGCCTTTTCGTTGGCCGGTACTTCCGGACGCAGAATGTTGACGGTCGTCTGCGCCAGCGCGGTGGACGCAGAAAGCGACAGAAAAAGCGCGGTATTCCTGAGCATGCGTATTGAAAGGTTCATGTACTTCCTCCTCAAGCAGGGCAGACGGGGATCGTCCACCAGAACAGTCAAAAACGGATTGTGTTGATCGAGCGCGCGGGCAGGGTGAACGTTGCCGCCTCCTCTCCAAGAGATAGGGGGACGTTGCGAGGCGCATCGCTTGGATTCTGGATGACGAAGATGGTCGTGCCGTCAAGATTGCGGAAGGCAAGCGCGTTTGCCGCCATCGGCCCCACGGTGGCAAGTACCTTGGCGCCCGGACGAACGAAGGCGCTGAAGTGCTTCATCACGTAGAATTCGGGGTTGTAGATCACGGCCAGGTTTTCAGGATCGATGGTGATCATCGAGTTCTGCTGCCAGCCCCAGGTACTCTCGCCCTGCGGCTCAAGAACCATGTTCCAGTAGACATAGGCTTCAGTGCCGTTTGAAACATAGTGCTGGATCAGGTCGAAGACGTGGTGAGCATGGTCCCATGTATTGGCCCCATCGCCGCATTCGTTCTCGGTCTGAATGATCGGCAGGTCCGGAAATGCCTGGCGCGTCCGCTGGACGGCATGTTTTCCGGCCCATTGAAATCCGGCCCCGGTGATGTAGGCCGCCGCCTCGGCATCAGAGAAGATCGTGCCGGCCCAGGCGTTGAAGTCACCTCGTTCGATCGTACCCGCCCAGATTTCCGTCTTCAGGCCAGCTGCCGAGAATGCCGGTCCGAGATCATCGCGGATGAAGTCGCGCATCTTGGCTCCGGTCCAGATACAGGACGGGAACTTCTGGTCGGAATTCGGTTCATTCTGGACATGTACGGCGTCGATCGGAATGCCAATGTCGCTGTAAGCCTGGACGAAACGGACGAAATAGTCGGCATAGGCCTTACGGTATTCCGGCTGCCAGACAAGCGTGCCGTAATTGTAAGCCTGCGGGAATTTCATCCAGGTCGGCGGGCTCCAGGGCGAGGCAAAGAGGGTCAATTCTTCGCCCCGCATTTCCCTGGCCGCCTCGATAAACGGGATCAGATATTGATGGTCGCGTTCGATGGAGAAATCAGCCATGGCGAAGTCGCCGGTCGTTTCGTTGTGGCTGTACCAGATTTCCGAATAGTCGTTCGCGCCGATCGGCAAGCGGCAGTAGTTGAATGCACAGGCGTCCTTGGAGAAAAGGTCCGCGAGGATGGTTTGGCGCGCATTGTCGTCGACAAGCTGGAGTGCCTTCCAGCCCAGCTCGTTGAAGCAACCACCAAAGCCTTTGAAATTCTCAAGGATGGGCGTGCCAGTGGTCAACGCCGGACCGCGCATGGCACTGAGTGGCTGGTCGATTGACTTGGCGACCCATTGCTCTGCCGGAGATGTTGAAATCCAAGAAATCGTCATTGTCTCGTTCCACCTTGAGCGCGCAGAAATCCATGGCGTGCGAAAGGGATCGCACACCACATCCGGCGCATACGTGCCTGAATATGTTAGTGTCTGCGGGTGGGCCCGCGGTTTGCTGGAAGACCGTCTGGACTCCTCCCAGACGCCAATCGGCTGTGCTACAGCAACAGGAGATTGATCCTCGCGAGCCTTATAATTCAGGGTGGGGATTATAGCAAGACTTTTTTCACTTAATGAAATAAGGTGGGCGCATGGCACGTAAAGTCGATCAAGGCACCGCAAAAGCACTCAACCGGAGGCTGGCCCTCAATCTCCTGCGCCGGGAAGGGGGCTTGAGCCGCGGGGAGCTGGCCGCAAAGACCGGCCTTAGCAATGCCGCAATAACGGGACTGGTCTCCGAGTTGATCGAGGAGGGGTTTCTGAAAGAGGGTGAGAGTACCCAAAGCACGGGCGGGCGCAAACCGGTGCTGGTCGAGCTCGACTACGCTGCACGATATTCGATCGGCCTCAAGCTGATGTCTGACCGCCTCGAAGCGGTGCTTACGGATCTTTCCACAGAGACGCTGGCCGCCACGGTGGTCGCACTGTCAAACGTGGAGCCTGAAACCGTGGCGGAAGCATCAAGGCAGGCGGTCCAACAACTGATCCCAGACAGCGACCTGCGCAGTGAAAAGCTGATCGGCGTGGGGCTTGCAATGCCCGGATTGATAGACGTCGAGCATGGAGTCTGTCGGGTCTCCCACCGGTTCGGCTGGCACAACGTTGCGATTGCCTCCCTCCTTGCCGAGCAGGTTCATGTTCCTGTTTGGGTGGATAACGATGTCAATGCATTCGCCATCGCCCAGCAACTGTTCGGCGCTGCACGCAGGCGTTCTTCGGCGCTCGTGCTGATTATCGGCACGGGCGTTGGGTCGGCGCTGATTTTCCATGGGCAAATCCATCGCGGCGCGCGCTTTGCCGCCGGTGAAATTGGTTTTGCCGTCGATGGCGGTGGGATAAACCCGGACGCATTTTCGAACTGGGGCCATCGGTTTGCGGAACCTGCCATCGAAAGGCAGTGGTTGGAACTGTGTGCCACGAGCGCGAGGCAGAAACCGGTCAGATTGCAGGAAGCAGCCGAAGCCGGGGATCGGCAGGCGGTCGAGCTCCTGGGGTCTATCGGTCGCGACATCGGCATCCGCCTCGTCGGCATGATTGATCTGGTCGACCCGGAAGTGGTCATTGTTGGCGGGGAAGCCATTCGGTTTGGCAAGGCTCTGATTGATCCGATGATCGAGGCCGTCAAGCAATACAGCTTTGAAGTGCCGCCGCCGATCGAGATCGACTGGGAGAACAACATCTGGTCGCGTGGCGCTTCCGCCCTTGCGATCCAGAAATTCTTCGATTTCGAAAGTGCAGACGGGGTGGAGCTGAGTTAAAACTCATCAATTTTCTGGCGCCCGTCGTCGCCATCTAGCGTGGCTAATCGTTCAGATCCAGTAAACCAAGGGTTCGAGGAATGGCGGGCTCGACATCACACCGCAGGGAATGGGGATAGCGGTAGAGCGCGCATGGGGAGGGCTCATCGATACCTCACCTGATCTTGTCCCGGTGATTTCAAGAGTGGAGACACTGCCCGGCTATGTAATTGCTGCAGGCTTCAGCGGGCACGGTTTTGCTATCGGGCCGGGGGCTGGCCGGCTGGTGAGCGAGATCGTCCTCAATGAAACTCCGATGACGGACATCTCACCCTACAGACCCAGTCGATTCAACGATGGCTCAGCGATCAGACGTCCGGAAATGATGTAGGTGAGAACCTCATGAGATTAGTTAGCGAAGTCAGGCACTAAAGCGGACCTGGGGCGGAGGTCGGTTTTCGATTAAATCTATAAAAATGTCGTCTCTTGGATATCAATGTCGTAAATTGAATGGCAAACTAAATGAAAAGAAAGATTCTGACTTCATATTAGATATACCTTTTAGAGTCTTAAAAAGTTGGTGCCGAAATGTATTCCGCACCTCCGGCACCCCCAAGCAGAATGATTTTGCCTTGCGTGCTCTTGCTTGTTCCGCCGGACTACGGTCCAGCGATGGGAGGATTCATGTCTCGTCCGAAAATCAAAACCGCACTCGTAGGAATGCTGATCGCAATCAGCGTAATCTTTGGTGGCTTTGCGTTTTACTCGGTAAATCGCCTGGAAGTCGTCAATACATACGTCAGCGATCTGGCAACTAACTGGATGCCGAGCCTTGCCTTGGCGAAGAATATGAGCGCCGACCTGACCACTCTGCGCGTTGTATACCGTGACCACCTCCTGTCCGTTGATGACGCGGGCAGGGAGCGTGCGGAGGCGAGAATAAAGCAGACTGGCCAGTCCTTTCTGGTGCATTTGGGAGCCCTCGAAACGAACGGCACGAGCAAGAGCCAAGTTAACATCACCAACCAGATCCGGGCGGACGTGCAGAACTACGACGCTGTCGGCGCGCGCGTCGTCACCGCCTCCCGTATGGGCAAGACCGACGAAGCCAAGCAAATTCTCTGGTCGGAATTGGCGCCTCAGGCCGACAAGATCGTCAAGCAGGTAAGCACTCTTTTGGAAATCGCCGAAGCCGGGGCGAAGGAAACCTATTCGAACAGCAAAACCGTCTATCACACCGCTCTGGTCATGACGTTGATCGTCATCGGCTTGTGTGCGGTGGCGATCGGCGGTTCGATCTGGTTTGCCGTGACGGGCATTGCCAGGCCGATCCAGACAATTACCGCTTCCATGAAGACGCTGGCAGAAGGTGGTTCAAATTCCGCAATTCCCTACGACGGACGCGCCGACGAAATCGGTGAGATGGCCGCCGCTGTCGAAGTGTTTCGGGCGAACGCTGTCGCCAATCTGCGCCTCGAGCAGGAAGCTGACACGCAGCGGAACCAGACTGAACAGGAACGGCGCAAGGTCGCCGAGGTCGAGCGGATAAAGGCTGAAGCTATGGCTCAGGCAACATCTGGTTTGGCCAACGGTTTGAAGCATCTTGCCAGCGGCGACCTCACTTTCCAGCTCTCTGAACCTTTCGCCGCCGACTTTGAAAGCCTTCGATCCGATTTCAACGCGGCGGTCGGACAGCTTGCCGAAACGCTGGGCGCGGTCGCTCAATCGACGGGTTAGCTATTCAGCGGGCATCATCGTCCAGGAGAGCGGCATGATCTGTTTCCTCGACCTCGAGCAAACATTTACAGATGACGATTCAAGCACGTTCTTGGGCGCGTAATCCAAAGTGTTTGCGGAGCCGTCGGTTCGAATGCCTTATGCGGAAGGGACCGGACCACAATTGAGAAACGCGACCAGCTCGGATTGATAGCCTGCTTAAACCTCTACCAGGCAGACCGGTGGCGTCAGGCCGAATTCGGAGCAGGGTCCACCGGATTCGCGCGTTCATCGTCGGCTACGCCCCATAGTTGCCTCTGCGTTCCGTCACTGGCACCGAGCCGTGTGAGCATGACAGAAGATTTTGGTACACTCGGGGAGCGCGGTCGGTCGACTTTCTTTACGCAGTAGTCAGCGGAATTCCCGGCAAGGCAATAACCGCCTCGATTTCGACTTTCGCGCCTTTCGGTAAGGCCTTGGCGCCCTATCAACTGATCGCAGTTCACCGGTCGAGCGGCAACAGTACGCTTCTTGACGCCGCGTTGGCGAAATCGAACTTGAAACTGCGTTGGTCCTATGAAGTCACACATCTTTCAACATCGCTTGGTTTGGTGGAAGCCGGGCTTGGAATTTCGGTTCTGCCGAAACTCGCTACACCGCAGGAAGAACACCCGTTCCTCGTCACGAGACCGATTCGCAATCCTGAAATCTCGCGAACGATAGGCATTGTGCGCCGTCGCGGTGGGACGCTTTCGCCCGCAGCCGAGCGCTTCATGACAATGTTGATTGGGACGTGGGCCGAAGGAAACTGAGCAACTGAAAAGCTACCGGGATGGTAACGCGACTACCTTTCAGTCAAATGTTCTCTTTTTTCCGCGACCAGAACGCCTTGAAGAAACGTTCGACATGAAGCGCCACCTGCTCGAGATATTGCCAATGCGGGTTGTGGCCGAAACCATCCAACAGGATGGTTTCGCATCCTGCAACGCAGCAAGGGTGCGACGATGGTCTGCATCGAAGAGGGCATCCTCGCTGCCGGCAAGGCACAGGACCGGCACGGAAATCCGGATTGCCGTCCGCGTCAGGTAAAGCCGCGAAAATGCGCCAAGGATGCCCTCTCGACGGGTTCGCCGCCGGCTCGTGGCTCAGGAGATCGAGAAACGATCGGTCGACGGGATGCGGACCGGCGTGCCAGTGATCGAAGAAGGAATCGGCCGGATTGATCGGAACTCTGAGTCCCAGAATCCCTTCCGACACGGGATTGTCCCTCGAAAAGGCCGGCCATAGCGTGCCGGTGACAGGACGATTGCCCCGACCGTCTCCGGCATCGGGTTACGTGTGATTAAGCACGGAACTGCCATCCAATCACCAAGCCTTCGGCAGCGAACAGATCTATGAGCCGCCCCCCTGTTAATTCTCGGCTCAGTTTGACCCATTTTTCCATTTCGCCGTGATCCACTTGGGCCAAATAAAAGTTGTTCGCAGACAATTCGCTACATCAGATTTGGTGGGCTAACGCGAAATGAAAAAAATGGGTTACATCCTGCTGAACTCAACAATCAGGTGCTTGCGGACGCCTGAAAGCGCGTCCTAGCGCCGTTTCGCCAGCATGGACCGGGACAACACGACAACGAGGCCGATGATGATCGTCGCGGCGATGAAGAGGAAGGCGGCGGCTGCAATCGCCGGGCTGATGTTCTCTCGGATGCTGGAGAACATTTGCCGCGCCAGCGTGCGCTGGTTGGGGCCGGCGACGAAGAGCGTCAGCACGACCTCGTCGAGCGAGGTGGCGAAGGCGAGCACCGCACCGGACGCCACGCCCGGCATGGCGAGCGGCAATGTCACGCGCCGGAAGACCGTCGTCGGGGACGCGCCGAGGCTCTGGGCTGCGAGTTCCACGCGCTCGTCGATTCCGGCAAGCGCCCCGGTGACGCTCACAACCACGAAGGGCACGGCAACCACCGTGTGAGCAATGATCACGCCGGTATAGCTGTTCGTCAGGCCGAAGCCTGCCAGCAGTACCTGCATGCCGACGCCGAGCACCACAGCCGGAAGCACCATCGGCAGCAGGAAGAGCGTGCGTATCGTGCCGCGGAAGAAGATGAGGCGATTGCGAAGCCCCAGCGACGCGGCGGTGCCGAGCACGGTCGCAAGCAGTGTTGTGCCCGTACCGATGATCAGGCTGTTAACGATCGCCCGCCGCCAGGCATCCGCGAAGAACAGTTCCTCGAACCAGCGCAGCGACCAGGAGGGGATCGGATAGGTGAGTATAACGCTCGAGGTGAAGGCGAGCGGCAGGATCGCGACGAGGGGGGCGACGAGGAAGAGGATCGTGAGCGACGCGAAGGCGAACTTGGTGAGCTTCATCGGCATGGCCTAGGGCCTCCCCGGTTCTTCGGCAGAGAGCCGCGCATAGACGCTGTAGAGAAGCAATGTCGCGACGAGCAGCACGACGCCAAGCGCGCCGGCCATGCCCCAGTTTGCAGAGCCCGTGGCGTAGAAGGCGATGATCGAAGAGATCATCTGGTCGGCCGGACCGCCGATCAGCGCCGGCGTGATGTAGTAGCCGATGGCCGAGATGAAGACGAGCAGGCTGCCGGATGCGACGCCGCGCAGACTGAGCGGCAGGAGCACGCGCAGGAAGGCGCGGAGCGGATGGGCGCCGAGGGATGCCGCCGCCAGCATCAGGTTCTTCGGTATGGTGATGAGCACGGAATAGATCGGCAGCACCATAAAGGGCAGCAGCACATGGGTCATAGCGATGATGACGCCGGTACGGTTGAAGATCAGCGGCAACGGCGCGTCGATAATGCCAATCCAACGCAGGAGATCGTTGATGAGACCCTGCTCCTGCAGAAGGATGAACCAAGCGGCCGTGCGCACCAGAAGCGAGGTCCAGAGCGGCAGCAGGACGGCGGCCAGCATCAGGTCGCGTTTCCAGCCGTCGAGCGAGGCGGCGATCATCGCATAGGGAAAGCCAATGCAGGCGCAGAAGAAAGTGACGAGCGCGGCGATCCAAAAGGTGCGCACGAGGATGACGCGGTTGACGGACTGGTCGGCCGGCAGGTGCTCGATATCGCCGGCGGCATTGCGGCCGAGATCGACGGCGGCGAGCAGGTTGCGGTCGGTCAGCGGCGAGAGCGCATCGGCGATCGCCAGCCAGAATTCCGGTTTCTCCCAGCGCTTGTCGATGGAAACGAGGTCGGCGGGCGGGTTCGCCGTGTCACCGAGTGCGCTCGTCGTTTTCGACATCAGCGTGCGGAAGCCGGAGCGGGCGCTGTTGAGGCGGCGCACCATGTCGCCCAGCGCCTGATCGTCATCGACAGCCGTCAGGTCTTCCATCAGCGCGGTCTGCATGGGCATGGTCGGCGGCGACTTGCGGTCCCAGACCGGCAGCACCACCGCGGTGCGCGGCAAAAGGCGCAGCACAGCCGTATCCGACACCGACTGCGACATCATGCTGAACAGCGGCCAGACGAAGAAGCCGATGAGGAAGACGAGCAGCGGCGCCAGCAGAATGAGCGACCGAGCGGTTCGGGAAGCACCTGCACTCATGGCGCAATGACCCGGCAATCACCCGCCGAAAAGGCCGCATACACCTTAGTGCCCGGCGGGAACTCTCGCGACCGTCGGCCGAGCTTGGCGATCAGCGGATGGACCGCGTTCTGCAATTGCACACGCAGGTGATCGCCCTGGTAGACAGAGTCCGTAACCTCCGTTTCCAGGCAATTGCGGGCATCGCCGCGGATCTCCGTGAGATCGACGCGCTCGGGGCGGATGGAAAGATAGACCGTCTGCCCCGGCGCCACCGGGCCGGAAACGGCCGAAACGATTTGAGCACCGGAGGTCAGCCGCACATTGGCTTCCGCGCCCTCTACCGCCTCGACGACGCCCTCGACCAGATTGGTCTCGCCGATGAACTCCGCAACGAAGCGCGTCGCCGGTTCGTCATAGACCTGCCGCGGCGTCCCGATCTGTTCGATCTTGCCCTTGTTGAAGACGGCGACGCGGTCCGACATGGTCAGGGCCTCGGACTGGTCATGCGTGACAAAGACGATGGTGAGGCCGAGACGGCGGTGCAGGTCGCGGATGTCGAGCTGCATCTGCTCGCGCAACTGCTTGTCGAGCGCGCCGAGCGGTTCGTCCATCAGCACCACACGCGGCTCGAAGACCAGAGCGCGGGACAGCGCCACGCGCTGCTGCTGGCCGCCGGACAGTTGAGACGGCCGGCGCTCGGCAAGCGCTGAAAGCTGTACCATGTCGAGAGCGCGCGCGACGCGCATTTCAATCTCCGCCTTGCCAATGCCCCGCATCTGGAGCGGAAAGGCGACGTTCTCGCCGACCGACATGTGCGGAAACAGCGCATAGCTCTGGAACACGACGCCCATGTCTCGCTTGTGGGTCGGCACGTCGTTGATGGCGATGCCATCCAGGATAATATTGCCCGAAGTGACCTGCTCGAAGCCGGCAAGCATCATGAGCAGCGTCGTCTTGCCGGAGCCAGAGGGACCAAGCAGGCTGACGAATTCACCCTTGCTGATGCCAAGGTCGAGTTTTTCGACCACGCAGAGCGGGCCGTAGAATTTGGTGATACGGTCAAATCGAATGAATTCGGCCACGGAAGACTCCATCGCTTGAGGCGGAGGACACGTTCTCCGGAAAACCCGCGAGAACGCAGCCGGCCAGACGGGAAGGGCACCTGATAGGCGCCCTTCCTTGAGGATGTTCTACTGGGCCAGCCAGGCATTGAAGCGCTGCGTCAACGTTTCCGCATTGTCGATCCAGAAATCAACATTGAGTGAAATCGAGTCCGTCATGTTCGCTGCATCGGTTGGCAGGTCCTTGGCGAATTCCGCTGGAACTTGCGCCGCAGCTTCCTTGTTCGGCAGGCCGTAGGCCACGAATTCGGGAAGCTTCGCCTGGTTCTCGGGCAGGCTTGCGAAGGCGATGAAGTCCTGTGCCGCGTCCTTGTTCTCGGCGTCTTTCAGCACTACCCAGCTGTCGACGGCGTAGATGCTGCCCGGAAAGACGACCTTGAAGTTCTTGCCTTCCGACCGGTTGATGCCGGTGATGCGGCCGTTATAGGCCGATGCCATCGCCACTTCGCCGGAGGCGAGGAATTGCAGCGGCTGTGCGCCCGATTCCCACCAGACGATGTTCGGCTTTAGCTCGTCGAGCTTCTTGAAGGCGCGCGCGACGCCTTCTTCKGTCGCCAGCACATCATAGAGCTCGTCCTTCGAAACGCCATCGGCGAGCAGTGCGAATTCCAGCGTGTATTTTGGACC
>NZ_JBFUBH010000053.1:0-19270 GCF_056405855.1 Pararhizobium sp. P1_E7
TCACCATCAACGGCACCAACGATGCGCCGGTGATGCTTGCCAACCAGACGGGCTCGATGACGGAAGACGTCAACGTTGTTGGCGGCAATCTAACGGCAAGTGGAGCAATCAGCGTCAGCGATGTCGATAACAGTCACACGCTCACGGTAACGAGCACACCAATCGGCCAACCGGTATGGAGTGCAGGGGCGCTGACCCAAGCTCAAATGAACACCCTGGCAAGCGGCTTCACCGCAAGCAATACTGGCTGGAACTATCAAGTTACGAATGCGCTGGTTCAGTTCCTTGATGCGGGCGAGACGCTGACGTTGAGTTATCAGGTTCTCGTCACCGACGACAAAGGGGCAACCGATAACGAGACCGTTACGGTCACCATCAACGGCGCGAATGACGGGCCGGTGGCCGCAAGTACCTGTGTGTGGCTGCCAAGCGATCCGGCACAAAAAGGGTTGGACTATGCGAACGGCTATCCGATGCACGCGTCGGTGCCGACGGATGTCGACGGCGAGAATGTCACCGTGACCGCAACCAATGCACCCAACGGTGTATTCTACTTCAACGGCAGCAGCTATGTCGCGGTCACAAACGGGACAGTCCTGTACAACCCGTCCGCAGGCGTCAATCTGCTGGACGATCTCGTCTATCGACCAACCGCTACCGTCAACGACACCACATCGGTAACACTCAATCTGCAAGCAAGTGACGGGACTGTGGCAACGCCATACTCAGTTGTCATAAATGAAGTCGCACCAAACCGCTTGCCCGCCACATCAGCCACAGTCGGTGACGGTAACAGTTCTTTGAACTCGGGGAATGATTTCCATACGACTCTGACCCTTTCCCAGGGGTTCGTCGATGGTATCAGTGGCAATTTGTCGGGGGCCACGATCAAGGTCCTGACTGATTTTCAGCAGGCTCCATTTGCTTCCCCGGTTCCGGTAGGCGAACGCGATCCGAACGGGTTCGGCGGCAACAGTGCGGGCAGTGCCCGTGAAAGGGAGTTGCAGGTTGAGCTCTGGATCGGCACCAACAAATTTGTCGTGGTCGAAGCAGATACGACTGCGGCCAAGTTTGAACAGAGCTGGTTCTTCGATTCAGCCTCCGGCAACATGGCGGCCACGGCAAACTACGCAAACATTTTCCTGCTGAACGGCGCCGGTGTTGCGACCTCCACGACACTTGCACAATTCCTGCAGAGTGACCCGGCCAGCGCCGGCGACCAATGGATATTGAACTATCGCGACAATAACGGCGGTAACTTCCAGGGCCGCTTGGCGCAATTTGAATTCTTCTACAACGATCCGGGTGATCCGGGGATCGTTGTTGTCGGCGACAACACCAAATCCAATCTTATCTACGGAACGTCCGGGAACGACAATCTCACGGGCGGAGCGCTCGACGATATCATTGAAGGCCGCGGTGGAAACGATGTGATCAACGGTGGAGGCGGCAACGATACGCTGAACGGTGGCGGCGGAAACGATATCGTCGACGGTGGTACGGGTATCGACCTCCTCGATCTGTCAGCAGCTTCATCCGGCGTGACATTTACATTGGTGCAGTCGGCGACCAATACCAGCGTCAACCTCTCCGGAGCCGGCCTGGGTATCGACATTTACCGCAATATCGAGGGGATCATCGGATCGGATCACGACGATATCCTGGGCGGTAGCGCGTTTGCCGATCAAATCCACGGCGGCGCCGGATCGGATCGGATGACCGGAGGTGGTGGCGCCGACACCTTCGTTATCGCCGACAATGAAACGCAGATCGGTATCGACGATGTCATCGCTGACTACAATGCGGCCCAGGGTGATGTCGTCGACCTGACGGCGCTGCTCAGCGATCTTCCAGTTGGGACCACGCTTGAGAATAACTTTGTCAGAGTTCAGGACGCTGGTGGAAACAACGCCACTTTGCAGGTCGATACGGACGGCAGCGCCGGAAACGGAGCCGGCTGGCAGACGGTAGCGGTACTGGAAAACTTCTCGGTGTCCGATGACGTCGTCAAAATCCTCTTCCACGAGAACGGCGTCAAGACCACGGGCGAGGTCTGATCCACGTTGAGGTGCTTTACATTCTTCAAGTTCATGTCAAACATGCAAACGCACTGGAAGTTCCGGAGGGGGACCTTTTGATGATTAAGTCTATCTTCGTCGCGGCTGTTATTGCCGCTACACCCATAGTCAGTCAGGCCGCCGACCTCGTGGTCGATGCTCAACCAATTGCCCGGCAATGTGCCGATTGGAACGACGCCTCTCTCACGACAGACCAGGATGTCGCCTTCCTCAAGAAGGAAGTCGTCGCGCGCATGGATCGCGCGATTGCGGTTGCGCAAGACCCGCAATGGATATCATCGACACGGCCGACCTTCGTATGGGCCTCGGAAACCAAGGTCGCCTGTGGAAAGGCATATGGGTATCTTCAATCCAATTGGCGTGACGAGGAATACATCGCCAAATGCGACTGCTTTCACGCCAAAATGCTAAGCTTCATGAACTGAGCGGGCAGGTCGCGGCTTCGGGGCCGTCCGCAATCAATACCCAGTTCGACATCAGGAATGCCGATGATTAGTGCATCGAGAACGCGCATGGCGACGAGATTGTTGCTTGCAGTCCTAAGCGCCATGACGTTTGCCTGGCTTGCGGGCTGCCAGGGAGCCACGCAGGATGTTCTTGACCTTGAGTCGCCGCAGGCACGCGAAGCGCGGCGGGCAGCGGCCCATCCGACCGGACCCCAGGAAACCGTCGGAAACGGCCCGACACGCGTTGGTCTGATCACTGCGCTTATGGCACCGGACGGCCAAAGCAAGCGGGAGCGGGATATCCGGGACGGCGCGGCGCTGGCCGTACACGAACTGGCAAGTACAGACTTGTCGTTGCTGGTGGAAAACACGGATGGTTCGCAAGAGCAAATGCGCGATGCGGCCAGGCGGCTTGGCGAGCAAGGCGTAAAACTCGTCGCCGTTTCGGTTGCCAGCGAGCCCGTCGGCGTCATCCGGGAGGCACTGGGGACGCATCATGTTCCCCTGCTCCTATTGCGCGCGGATGCATCGGGGAGTTCGCCTGATACTTTTTATTTCACCTCCGACCGCATAGACAGTGCAGTGGAAGGCGCCTCCTATGCCGCAGCCTCTGGGCGAGCGCATCTCCTCGTGCTCACCCCCCCAGATCTGACTGCGCGCGAGCGCCAACGGCTGGATCGTGGCCTCTCAAGCTATAAGATCAAGCCCGCTCTGGTCACAACAAGCGCGGCCACGTTCCCGGGAGATGCTGCCTCGGCGCCTCAGATCAAGGACACTGACGCTGTACTATTGATCGGCGCGACTGATGCGGATGTAGGGGTGCTCTCGCGCCTTCGCGCGAATGGGTACCTTAAGCCAAACGCTGTTGTTATCGGGAGTTCGAATTGGACGTCCGCTGCCTATAAACGTCCGGAGTTTGCTGGAAGCAAGCTTTGCCTATTTGGCCCAGAGGGCGGATCGCGCATGACAAAGGCCTACCTCCAGCGCTATGAGCGGACAGCTGGTGAGGATGCCGCCTATGGGTTCGACATCATAGCCCTGACGGCTGGACTTCTCCGCACCAACGGTCCCGACGGACTAACGGCAAAAAACATCAAATCGCCGAATGGCTTCCTTGGCGCCGCCGCCGCATTCCGCTTTGAAGCGGACGGTTCAGTCCGCAGAACCTGTTCTATCTACGATGTCCAGAGTGCGGATCTGAAACTGATTGATCCAGCACCGCGATCGTTTTAACGCCATGATAGACTGAAAGCTACGACAAGGGGCAAGCCGCTATTTTGCCGGAGCAGGGACAGAGAAACTGACTTTCTCGACATAATAGCGCGGGATGCTCATGCGATCGCGATTGCGGTAGAAATCGACACAGAATTCGACAAATGCCTTGAACCGCTTGGAGACATGTCGGCGGCGCGAATAGATCAGGTTGATTGCTGTCTTTGGCGAATTCCATTCGGCAAGCACGGGCAGGAGCAGGCCGGCCTGCCGCTCCGTCTCCACGAAGAATTCCGGCAGGTAGGCAATGCCTTCGCCCGCGACCGCGAAATACTTGATCGTCCAGTAGTCGTTGGTGGTGCAGGTCGCTGCCGGTAGCAGGTCGATCTCGGCCTCGCCCTCCCGCGTCAGATACCAGGATTGAAGCCGCGTCGGCTGGCGAAAGACCAGGCCGCGATGACCGGTCAGGTCGTCGGGGTTGGCCGGCGCGCCGTGCCGGGCGATATAGTCGGCGCTGGCAAAGAGGCCGTATGACGAAACCGAGAGCCGCCGGCTGATATAATCGACGTCGGAAGGCTCGCCCCAGTGAAAGATTCCGTCGAGCGCCTGCTCGGTGACATCGGAGAAGGGCTGCCGGGAACTCAGGAATACCACGTCGAGATTGACCTGCGGATATTGCTGCCGAAACGCGTAAAGCAGTTCGGAGGTAATCGTCGTGCCGAATTCGCCGGTCGAGCCGACCCTCAGCGTGCCTGCAACCTCCTGGCGCATCTCGGCCATCGCCGTTGCCGCGTCCTCGCAATTCGATTGAATGAGCCGGGCATAGCGCAGGAATTCGGCGCCAGCGTCCGTTAGGTGAAGCTGATGTCCCTCGCGCACGAAGAGCTCGATGCCGAACTCGTCTTCCAACTGGCGGATCTTGTGGCTGAGGGTCGATTTCGGCAGTCGGTGCAACCGCGAAGCCGCTGAAATCGAACGGGAATCGGCGACTTTTACAAAGCAGTCGAGAAGCGAAAGGTCCATTTTCGTCCAAAATCTTGGATGATATGTCCGACAAATACGCAATTTCGGCCCATTGTACAAACGAAATCAAACTGGGACTATTCACCGACGCTAAGGGAGAGGTATCAGTGAGCAACATCAGAGAATTCATCCGCGCAGCATCGGGCACCGGCGGCAAGGCGACATTGGCCATTCGCGGCGGCAGGCTCGTCAACGTCGTGTCGGAAGAGATCTATCAGGCGGACGTTGCGATCTATGGCGAGCGTATCATCGCCGTCGGCGACATCTCCGCCTATATCGGGCCGCAAACCAAGATCGTCGATGCGACGGGCAAGTATTTGACGCCGGGCATGATCGACGGACACCTGCACGTCGAGTGCTCGAAGATGTCGCTGACCAGCTTTGCCAAGGCTGTCGTTCCGCTCGGCACCACGTCGATCGTCACTGGCCTCGACCAGATCATCGTCGTCGGCGGACCGGACGCCGCGCGCGAATTCCTCGACGAAGCCAAGCAGACGCCGCTCAAGGTGTTCTGGGGTGCGCCCTGCAAAACCCCCTATACGATGCCGCGCTCAACCGTTGGGCACTATTTCAGCCCGGCCGACCACCAGGCCACGCATCACTGGCCGGAGTGCGTCGGTATCTGGGAAACGGTGCGTGAATTCATCCAGGAAGAAGACAGCGACGTGCTTGCTGCCCTTGAGTTGGCGGAAAAGAGCCGGTTGCCGGTCCTCGGCTGCTGCCCGATGACCCGCGGCGCGCGGCTGAACGGCTACCAGCAGTCCGGGGTGCGCGCCGACCACGAAAGCTATTCGCCCGAAGAAATGCTCGAGAAGCTGCGGGCCGGCATGCATGTCGTGGTGCGCGAATCCTCGATCTCCCACTTTCTCGAGGACAATCTGCGCATCGTCACCGAGATGGGCGCTAAGGCCTTGCGCCGCATCAGCTTCTGCACCGACGACGTCGTCGCCAGCGACATCCTGAAGCGCGGCCATCTCGACAACATGGTGCGCATGGCGATCGCCATGGGCATTTCGCCGATGGCGGCAATCCAGATGGCAACGATCAACGGTGCCGACGCACTGCGGATCGACGACAAGGTCGGCTCGATTTCGCCGGGTCGCGCCGCCGACATCCTGCTTGTCAACGATCTGCGCGAGTTCAAGATCGAAGCCGTTATCGCCAAGGGCGAGGAAGTGGCGCGTGCTGGCCGGATGGTTATCGATCTCGCGCCGCCGCAGCGCAGTGCCGCCTTGCTGACGTCAATGAAGGTGGCGCCGCTCGAGCTCGATGACCTCCGGGTGCGCTACACCGGCGCCGGTGACAGAGCCGAAGCGATGGCGATTGCCGTGACGCCGGAAAAGATCTTCGTGCGCACGCGCCGCGACGTCACGCTGGCGGTGAAGGATGGCTGCGTGCTCGCCGACCCGGCTAAGGATATCCAGTACGTCACCGTGGTCGAGCGCTACGGCAAGACCCGCAACCGGCCGGTTGCCTTTACCTCGGGCTTCGGACTGCGGGAAGGCGCAATTGCCAGCTCGACGGCGCCTGACGACAACAACATCATCTGCATCGGCGCGAACCCAGAAGACATGCGCATCGCCATCAACCACCTGATCGCCAACCATGGCGGCCAGGTGGTGGTCAAGAACGGCGAGGTCGTCGCCTTCCTGCATCTGCCAATCGGCGGCATCGTCTCCGATATCGAGCCGTGCGAAATGGCGGCGCTGGAGGAAGAACTGGACGACGCCGCGCGCGATCTCGGCTGCCCGCTGCCCTGGCCGTTCATGTACATGTTCGTTTTGCAGATCACGGCGATCCCTGAATATGCCATCACCGATCTCGGCGTCGTCGATTGCGTTCACCTCAAGGTGATCTCGCCGCTCGCCGGGAACGGTGGCGGGACGGAGCGGGTTGCCGCCGCGGAATAAACAGATAAAAAGGGGCCGGCACTGTCGGCCCCTTCGTCGTTTCAAAAAAAGGGGAACAACAATGAACTATCAACCGAAAACGGTGGAACCTGCTTCTGGCAAGGCCTCATGGCTCGCCAGCCTGCTTCACCGCTATTTCCAGATCTCGAAATTCGGATCGACCATCCGCACCGAGATTCTCGCCGGGCTGACCACCTTTCTCGCCGCATCCTATGTGATCGTCGTCAATCCATCGATCCTCGCGCATGCGGGCATCCCGTTCTCGGCCGGGGTCACCGCGACCGTGCTCGTCAGCTTCATCGGCAGCTGTGCCATGGGACTTTACGCGCGCAGCCCCATCCTCGTTGCGCCGGGCATGGGCATCAATGCGCTCTTTGCCTATACGATGGTCGTCGGTGCCAACGTACCGCTCGAGATCGCGCTTGGCTGCGTATTCTGGGCCGGGGTGCTCTTCACCATCATGGCCTTCTTCAATCTGCGGCAAACGATCATCGAGGCGATCCCGGTCGATCTTCGCTATGGCATCGCCTGCGGCATCGGCCTGTTCATTGCCCTGATCGGCTTCGAAAATGCCAAGTTCATCGTGGCCAATCCGGATACGATCGTCGCTTTGACGACATTCAATCCGGTCACGCTGACCTTCATTGCGGGCTTCATCCTGACGGTCGCCCTGGTCGTCCGGCGCGTGCCCGGCGCGATGATGGCCGGCATGATCCTTACCACCATTCTGGCCGTTCCGATCGGGCGCTGGTGGGGCGACGGCAGCGCCTTCTCGCCGGAAACGCCCGACGTTCATACGCTGGTCAACTGGAGTGGCTTCTCGGCCGCGCCCGACTTCAGCTTCATCGGCCAGATCGATCTCGTCGGCGCACTCAGCCTTGCCTATATTCCCTTCATCTTCGTGTTCCTGTTCACCAACTTCATCGAGGCTCTGTCGACCTTCCTCGGTCTTGCCGAGGCGGCCGATTTGAAGGACGAGCAGGGAATGCCGCGCAACATCAAGGAATCGATGCATGTCGATGCTGTCGCGGCCCTGATCTCGGCGCCGCTCGGCACCAGCCCCGCCACTGTCTATCTGGAATCGGGCGCTGGCATCGCGCAAGGCGGCCGCACCGGGCTCGTCGCATTGGTCGCCGGTCTCCTCTTCGTACCGTTCCTGTTCCTGTCGCCGCTTCTCTCGCTGGTGCCCGCAGTTGCCACGGCACCGGTCCTGATCCTCACCGGGCTCTTCATGTCCGAGCCGATGAGCAGGATCCGCTGGACCGATCTCGACGAGGCGCTTCCGGCCTTCCTTGCCATCGTCCTGATCCCGCTGACTTTCTCGATCACGCTCGGGCTGTCGCTGGCGATCATTTCCTATGTGCTGATCAAGCTGGTCTGCGGCCGCCCCGGCGATGTAAAGCCGGTGATGTGGTTTGTTGCCCTGCTCGCGACGGCGCTCGTCGCACAGATCCAGTAGACTGCCTGCCGGCGCCCCGGGCGGGCGCCGGTACCGTCTCCATTCGAAGGAAACTGTCATGCTTCAATCCTGGTCGAGGACCGCACCCGAGCTCGTCGACGTCGCCATGGGCCGCATACCCGCCGATCTGGTGATCCGCAACGGACGATGGGTCAACGTCTATTCCGGCGAGATCATTGCGCACACCGACATCGCCGTCAAAGCCGGCCGCTTTGCCTATGTCGGCGCCGATGCCAGCCATACCATCGGCAAAGACACCAAGGTCGTCGATGCCGCTGGGCGCTATCTGGTGCCGGGGTTCTGCGATGCGCATATGCATGTCGAAAGTGGTCTCGTCACCGTCACGGAATTTGCACGCGCCGTCATTCCGCACGGCACGACGACGATGTTCATCGATCCGCACGAGATCGCCAACGTGCTCGGCCTTGCCGGCGTGCGGCTGATGAACGACGAGGCGCAGAGCCTGCCGATCAACGTCTATGTGCAGGTTCCAAGCTGCGTGCCGAGCGCGCCAGGCCTTGAGACGGCGGGTGCTGAGCTTTCGGCCAAGGACGTGGCCGAAGCCCTGAGCTGGCCGAACATCATCGGCCTTGGCGAGATGATGAACTTTCCGGGCGTCGCCGCAAACGATCCGAAAATGGTCGCCGAGATCGCGGCAACCCAGGATGCGCGAATGACCGTCGGCGGACACTACGCCTCGCCACATCTCGGCCGCGAATTCCATGCCTATGCCGCCGGCGGACCGGCAGACGATCATGAAGGCACCACCGTCGAGGACGCAATTGCCCGCGTGCGGCAGGGGATGCGGGCCATGCTCCGGCTTGGCTCTGCCTGGTACGACGTCGCCGCGCAGGTCAAGGCCATCACCGAGCGCGGTATCGACCCGCGCAATTTCCTGCTGTGCACCGACGACAGCCATTCCGGCACGCTCGTCCACGACGGCCACATGAACCGCGTCGTCCGGCACGCCATTGCGCAAGGGTTGAAGCCCGTGACCGCTATCCAGATGGCGACGCTCAATACCGCCCAGCATTTCAGCCTCGAGCGCGAACTTGGCTCGATTGCGCCGGGCCGCCGGGCCGACCTTATCGTGACGTCGGACTTGGCAACGCTGCCGATCGAGATGGTGTTTGCGCGTGGTGAATTGCTGGCCGAAACGGGTGCTCTTGTGGCCGACATTCCACCCTTCGTCTATCCGGCAAGCGCGCGCGACACCGTTCATCTCGGCAAGACCCTGACGGCACGGGACTTCGATATCCGGCATTCTGCCGATGCTTCGAATGTGCGGGTAAATGTCATTGGAGTCGTCGAAAACCAGGCGCCGACACGAGCCCTGCAGGCGCAACTTGCCGTCAATGCGGGCCTGATCGACATGGACCGTGGCAACGACGTCTGCCAGATCGCCCTGGTGGAGCGCCACCGTGCCACCGGCGAGGTGGTCAATGCCTTCGTTTCCGGCTTCGGTTACGATAGTGATTGCGCGGTCGCCAGCACCGTTGCCCATGACAGCCACCACATGATCGTGGTCGGCACCAACAAGGACGACATGGCGCAGGCAGCAAACCGCCTGCACGAAGCCGGCGGCGGCATCGTCGTCATCAAGGGGGGCAAGGAACTGGCGCTGGTCGAGTTGCCGGTGGCCGGGCTGATGTCCGATCAGCGCGCCGAGATCGTAGCTGACAAGGCAGCCGCGATCGTCGAGGCGATGCGCACCTGCGGCTGCAAATTGAACAACGCCTACATGCAGCATTCCCTGCTGGCGCTTGTCGTCATTCCCGAGCTGCGCATCTCCGACAAGGGACTGATCGACGTCCGCACCTTCCAGAAGGTCGATGTCGTACTTGCATAGCGGGATTGGCTCACCGAACATCGGCCGCCGGCAGGGAGCGGCCGATGAACCTCTTCCTGGTCGACAGCAATGACGGTTCCGTTGGGGATCAGGATATCAGTTATGGCTTTCGATATTCCTGGGAACGGCCTCCCGATCGAGAATCCGCTCCAGCGACGGCGCAAGGCGCAGAAGCTCGCGCGTGTATTCGTGCTTTGGCGCGACAAACAGGGTTTCAGTCTCGGCGAGTTCGACGATCTCCCCCGACTTCATGACGGCGACGCGGTCGCACATCTGGCGGATCACTGCCAGGTCATGGCTGATGAACAGCATGGAGAGGCCGGCGAGATCACGCAGGTCCTTGAGGAGGTTGAGAAGCTGCGCCTGTACCGAAACGTCGAGCGCAGACGTGGGCTCGTCGCAGATCAACAGGGAGGGACGCGGGCCGAGCGCCCTCGCGATCGCGATGCGCTGGCGCTGGCCGCCGGAGAAGGCATGGGCAAAGCGGAGCCCGGCGTCGCTTGGCAGGCCGACCGCTTCCAGGAGCGTGCGAGCATCCTGTTGTGCCTCGCCGGCATTGGAAGCGAGCTTGTAGAACAGGATCGGCTCGGCGATGGCCGCGTTGATGCGAAGCCGCGGGTTGAGTGCGGAATAGGGATCCTGAAACACCATTTGCAGCGACTGGCGCACCGAGCGGTTGCGTTTGCCGCCGAGCGCTTCCCCTTGAAAATCGATCTCGCCTGAACTCTGGGTGACGAGGCCGGCGATTGTGTTGGCGACCGTCGTCTTGCCGCAACCCGATTCGCCGACAAGGCCGAAAATCTCGCCGCGGCGGACGTCGAAGGACACACCCTTGACCGCCTTGAACACCGAGGCCTTGCGGCCGGGCAGCAGCGACCCCTTGCCGTATTCGACGCACAGATCACGCACGTTCAGGACGATTTCGTCGCTGCGGCCGGCACTCCCCTTATCGTTGTTGCGGCGCACGGCATCCCGCGCTTCCAGGGTTGCCTTTGTTTCCTCGCTCGGAACCGGCAGACGGTCGAGGCGCGTGTCAATCGGTGGAACCGCCGAGATCAGCGTGCGGGCATAGGGCGCCTTCGGTTCAGTCAGCACGGTGCGTGCAGGACCGCTTTCGACAATCGCGCCGTTTTGCATGATGGTGACGCGGTCGGCTATTTCGGCGACGACGCCCATGTTGTGGGTGACGAGCAGCACGCCGACGCCGCGCTGGTCGGCGAGATCGCGGATAAGCTTGAGGATCTGCGCCTGCACCGAAACGTCAAGTGCCGTCGTTGGCTCGTCGGCAACGATCAATTTTGKGGCGCAGGCAAGGGCGGTGGCAATGACCACGCGCTGGCGCTGGCCACCCGAAAGCTGGTGCGGATAGCTGCCCAGCCGGCGCTCCGGTTCGGGAATGCCGACGGCCTTCATCAGTTCAAGCGCGCGTGCGCGCGCCTCGCGCCCACTGATCTTCATATGGGCGAGCATACCCTCGCACAATTGGCTTTCGACGGTAAACAGCGGGTTGAGGCTGGTCATTGGATCCTGGAAGATCGCCCCGACATCGCGCCCCGGAACGATACCTTCGGTACGCCCGGTACGCAGGTCGATCGGTTTGCCGGCAATGTTGATCGAGCCGGAAACGATCTTGCCGGGGGCCTGCAACAGGCCCATCAGCGCATTGCCGACAGTGGTTTTGCCGGCGCCGGATTCGCCGACGAGTGCGTGGATCTCACCAGGCTGGATGGTCAGGTCGAAATTGTCGACCGCCGTCAGCGTCGTGCCGTTGGCAAGCGGATATTCGACCCTCAGGTTGCTGATGTCGAGGACGAGGGGAGGGGAGTTTGTCATCAGCGCGCCATCAGTTTTGGGTTGAAACGATCGCGCAGGTAATCTCCGACGACGTTGACCGCGAGAACGAGAATGACCAGCACTGCCGCGGGCATCACCGCGATCCACCACAGGCCGGAGAACAGGAACTGGTTGCCGATGCGGATCAGTGTGCCGAGCGAGGGATAGGTCGGCGGCATGCCGGCGCCGACGAAGGAAAGCGTTGCTTCGGTGAGGATTGCGCCGGCAAGGTTGATGGTGGCGATAACCATGACCGAACTCATGACATTGGGCAGAATGTGGCGCCCCATGATACGGCCGGACGGCAGGCCTATCACCTTGGCGGCGCGCACATAGTCGCGCGAGACCTCGACCATGGTCGAGGCGCGCACCGTKCGGGCATATTGCACCCATTCATTCACGGAGATCGCAAAGATCAAAATGAGGGGCGCCCAGGCGAGCACCGTGTCCGCACCGAGTTGCGCGCGGGCGATGCCGCTGATCAGCAGAGCAACGAGAATGGTCGGGAAACTGACGAGCACGTCGGCGATGCGCATGACGATACTGTCGAGGATGCCACCAAAATAACCGGCGATCAGCCCGAGGACGACGCCGGTCACAGCGGCGAACAGAACCGCGCCGATGCCGATCAGCACCGAGATTCTGAGCCCGAACAGGATGACCGACACCAGGTCACGGCCCTGGTTGTCGGTGCCAAGCAGGAAACGCGGGTCGCCGCCATCCACGAAGACCGGCGGAATTTCCATGTCCATCAGCGAATAGGAGGAGACGTCGCGCGGGTCCATCGGCGCGATCATCGGCGCGAAGACGACAAGGATCAGCAGGGTCGCTAGAACGAGACTGGCGATCATCACGGAAACCGGGGGAAGCCGGTGCAACAGGGATTGCCGGGTCATTATCGCGTCCTCAGCCGGGGGTCGATGAAGGTGTAGAGAATGTCGACGATCATGTTGATGAACACGAAGAGAAAGCCGACGAACAGCAGATAGGCCGACAGGACAGGGACATCCGGATAGCCGACCGCATTGGTGAACAGCAGCCCCATGCCCGGCCATTGGAACACGGTTTCGGTGACAATGGCGAAGGCGACAAGCTGGCCGATCTGCAGCCCGGTGACGGTGACCACCGGCATCAGCGCGTTGCGCAGCGCCAGTTTGCCGTAGATGTAGGATTTCGGCAGGCCGCGCGCGAAGGCGAAGCGAATGTAGTCGGAGGAGAGGACGTCGATCATTTCCGAACGCACCAGCCGCATGATCAGCGTCAACTGGAACAGCGCCAGCGTAATCGACGGCAAGATCAGGGATTTGAGGCCTGAGACGGTGAGGAACCCGGTCTGCCAGAAGCCGAGATCGACCAGGTCCCCTCGACCGGACGAGGGCAGCCAACGCAAGTTGACGGCAAAGACCAGGATCAAGAGGAGCCCGGTCACGAACGTCGGCATGGAGATGCCCATCAGCGTTGCCGATTGCATGAGGCGGGTCAGTATCGCATTGGGCTTCAGCGCCGACAGCACACCGAGCGGAATCCCGATCGCAAGCGCCAGAACGGTGGCGACCATGACGAGTTCCAGCGTCGCCGGAAGACGGCCGAGCAACAGGCCGGAGACCGGCTGCTGATAGCGGAAGCTGGTGCCGAGATCGCCATGCAGCACCCGCCAAACGAATTCGACGAATTGAACAACCAGCGGCTTGTCGAGGCCGAGGGCGAAGCGAAGGGCATCCTTTTCCGCCTGGGTGGCGCCTTCGCGCACCATTGTCGCGACTGGATCACCGACGAAACGGAACATGATGAAGGCAATGGCGGTCACCGCAATCATCACCAGGATGGCTTGAAACAATCTTGCTGCCAGAATTCTGATCATCGGAAAAACCTCTTCCGGCAGGGCGCGGGGCAGACCTGTGGTCGCACTACTGCCTCCTGTCGTCCAACTATCGGAATGCGGTCCAAGTCGGACCGAAACCGCTGAAGTCCGCCGGGATTGTCGCCCCGGGCAGAATGCGCGACCCAGTGATACTTTATCATTTATCTCTGGGTCGCGCCTCGGGAAGAACCCGGGATTTTAGTTCATATGTGCGAACCATGGACGAACATATTCGTCCGGGAACTGCGGGATTTCGACTTCCTTGCTCATCGCCCAGGCCACCGGCTGCTGATGCAGCGGCAGATACAGCACCTGGTCGTGGGTAATCCGGAATGCGTCCTTCAGCATGCCAACGCGCTTGGCCTCGTCGAGTTCGACAGATGCGGCGCGCGCCAGCTTGTCGATTTCCGGATTGGACAGGCCGTTGGTGTTGCTGCCGCCGAACGTGCCGTCATTTGTCGCAAGCAGCGCCTGCAGCACGCTGTAGCCGTCCATTGGCGGCAAAGAGGCCCAGCCAAGCATGAAGATGTCGAATTCGCCCTTGTCTGTCCGAGGGAAATAGGTCGTTTTGCTTTCGACGCTGAGCTCCGTCTGGACTCCGACCTTCGCCCACATGGACGCGATCGCCAGGCAGATCTGTTCGTCGGCGATATAGCGGTCGTTCGGGCATRCAAGCTGTACCTTGAACCCTTCCGGATAACCGGCTTCGGTCAGCAACGCCTTCGCTTTCTCGGCATCATAGGGCAGTGGCACATCGATGGACTTGTCGTAGCCGGTTACCTCCGGTGCCACCAGCATACCGGAAATCCGGGATTTTCCGCGCATCAGCCGCTTCTGGATCGTGTTCATGTCAATAGCGTGCCACAGCGCCTGGCGTACCTTCAGGTCGAGCAGGGGATTGGCCTTGCCCGGCATGGTGTGCAGCTCCGGCCGGAAGCTGAATGTAAGAAAGATTTCGCGAAGCGCCGGGTTTTCTACCACTTTCAGTCCTTCGGTACCGCTGATACGGTCGATATCCTGCAGCGGGACCGGCGCGATCATGTCAAGCTCGCCCGACAGCAGGGCCGCCACGCGGGTGGCGTCCGAGGCAATCGGACGGAATTCTACACCCGTCAGATTGTGCTGCGGCTTGTCCCACCAGTTTTCATTGACGGCGAAGACGGAACGCGAATCCGGCTCGTAGCTCACCAGTTTGAATGGGCCGGTGCCGTTGGCGTGGTTGGCGGCGTAGGTGACGACGCCCGTGGTGGTGTTGCCGGGCTTCAGCGCCTGATGCTCCTCCATCCACGGCTTGCTCATCATGTAGATGGCAGCAAGATCATTGAGCAGCAGCGGGTAGGGGCCCCGCAGGATGAGATCGACTGTATAATCGTCGACCTTTTCCACGCCGGTCACCGCGGTGAGGTTCTCCCGGTTGCGTGCGCCAGGATCGATCTGGCGCTGGATGGTTGCGACCACGTCGTCGGCATTGAACGGCTGCCCCTCATGGAACTTGACGCCCTGTCGCAGCTTGAAGCGCCAGCGGGTTGGCTCGATCACTTCCCAGGAGGTGGCGAGAGCCGGCTCGAGGACCAGGTCCTTGTTGCGGCGGACCAGCGGGTCGAACACCATGTGATGCACGCTCTGGGTGAAACTGTCGACCTGGGCATTCGGATCATACGAGATGACGTCGCCCGCGGATGACCAGCGCAGCGTCTTGGCAACGCCCGGCGTTGCAAGCGGGATGAGGATGGCAAGCCCTGCCAAAAGGGTTTTCATATAGGCGTTCACAGCACGCTCCCATTTTGATGTATACGTATTGTTGACATTTTTAGATACTAATTGTTCCCAAAATGACTGTACATGTCGTGTGTACAATATCAAGATAGCAGAAGTGGTATTTGGCTGTGCGCGCAAAAAAAGATCGCGTGCGGTATTCAGGGGAGAATTTGATGACGACGTCCTTGCTGATCGAAAACGGCGTGGTGCTGACGATGGACGCAAACCGGCGCATTCTCGATGGCGGTCATGTGCTGATTGAAGACGGACGCATCGCTGCGATCGGGACGGGGAGCCTTCCGAAGGACGTTCAGGCGGAGCGGATCAATGCTTCCGGCATGGTGGTCATGCCGGGTCTCATCGACACGCACGCGCATGCGGGACATATGCTGACCAAGGGGCTGGGCAGCGAATCCGAGGACTGGATGAGCGTCACCGGCCGTATCTACGCCCAGGCGACTGATCCGGAATTCTGGGCGGCGGAGGCGGCTTTGTCGGCGGCCGAGCGAATCCGGTGTGGCACGACCACCGCGGCGCTGCTCTTTGGCGGCGGGCCGGATATCATGCGCAGCGAGGCACCGGAGGCGGCCGAGGCGCATCTCGCCGCCATGGCCGCAATGGGCGTTCGGGAGATTCTTGCCGTCGGCCCGAACAGGCCGGGCCCAAAGCATCTGTATCGGCATTATAGCCAGACTGGGTATACGGAGGCCATCGTCTCTCCTGACTTGCAGCTCGACGTCGCGRCACAGCTGGTGGACGATTGGGCGAGGCGGGACGACCGCCTGCGGGTGGTCTTCTCCCTGCCGGTGTTTGATGCTCACGAACTTCAGGACGAAACAGTATACACATTGGCGCGCAAGACGCGCGATCTCGCGCGGGAGAGGGGCGTCCTCCTCGTACAGGACGGCCATCGCGATGGATCCATTGCCGCCAATGATGCGCGGCTTGGCCTGTTCGACGACCGATCGCTGCTCGCCCATTGCATCGATCTGACCGAGGAGGATCGGGCGGTCCTGAAGCGCACCGGCGCCAAGGTGGCGCACAATCCGAGCGCGCTGATGTCGCTCTATGGCCGCTGCCCGGCGCCCGAGCTTATGGGGCAGGGCGTCGTCGTCTCGCTGGGCACCGATGCCGCAGCCCCTGACCGGTCCTTCGACATGTTCCGTAACATGTTCCAGGCGCATCGCTACCACGCGCGCCATTTCGGTGATGATACGGTTCTGCCACCTCTGCAACTGCTGGAGATGGCAACGATTAACGGAGCGCACGCATTGTCGATGGAGGACGAGATCGGCTCACTCGAAATCGGCAAACGCGCCGACGTGCTCCTCCTCAACATGCGCCAGCCTCACCTGTGGCCACCACGCGATCCGGTGCAACGCCTGGCCCGTTTCGCCAATGGGGCAGATGTGGACACGACCATTGTCGGCGGGCGCGTGCTGATGCGCGGGCGCCGACTGATCGGGCAGGACGAGGGCGCGATCCTCGACCGCGCCGAACGGGCCTTCCGGCTTGCAATGAAACGCGCCGGGCTCCCCAATGCATAAGGGGCACCCAGAGGCAAGCGATAGGAGCAAATGATGACCGGAGACATGCTTGTACGCAATGCCCGCCCGTTCGGTGGACCGCCGCAGGACCTTCATATCCGCGACGGCCGGTTCGCTTCGGCAAATGCCGATCGGACTGCGTTCGAGATCGACGCGGCCGGGCATATCGCCTTGCCGGGACTTGTCGAGGCGCACACGCATCTCGACAAGACGCTTGTCGGCATGAACTGGTTCGAGAACCGGGTCGGCCCGACCCGCAACGACCGCATCCTCGCCGACCGCAAGGCCAAACGCGATCTCGGCATCGACGCACGCCGGCAATCGGCCCGCCAGATCATGCAGACACTTTCCTATGGCGTCTTGCATATCCGCAGCCACGTCGATGTAGATACGGAGATCGGCCTCGCCAATATCGAAGGCGTCCTTGAAACCCGGGAGGGACTGCGCGACCTGGTCGATGTCCAGATCGTTGCTTTTCCGCAGAGCGGCATGTTGCCGCGCGAGGGCACGTTCGAGCTGATGGAGGCGGCCTTGAAGGCGGGCGCGGACATCGTCGGCGGCATCGATCCCGCGACCATCGAACGCGATCCGGTGCGTCATCTCGATGCGATCTTCGCGCTTGCGGATCGTCACGGAAAACCGGTCGACATCCACCTGCATGAACTTGGTGAGCTGGGCGCCTTCTGCCTCGAACTCATCATCGAGCGTACCCGCGTCCTGTCGCTGCAAGGCAAGGTGATGGTCAGCCATGCCTATTGTCTCGGCATGTTAGAGCCCGATAGGCAGCGGACGCTGATCGAGGCGCTGGCGGCGGAGCGGATCGCCGTGATGACGGTTGGCAGCCCTTCGGCTCCGGCCTTGCCGCTGCGCCTGATGCGCCAATGCGGCGTCATGGTCGCCTCCGGCTCCGACGGCATTCAGGGGACGTGGGAGCCCTGGGGCAACGGCGACATGCTGGAGCGGGCAAAATATCTGGCGCAGCGCAATGGCATGGCCAAGGATGAGGATCTTGCGGAAGCCGCCCGTGTCTGCACCTTCGGCGGTGCCGAGGCCATCGGTATCGACGGTTACGGCTTCTCTGAAGGCTGCTTCGGCGACCTGGTGCTGGTGCGGGCACGGACGTTGGCAGAAGCGGTGGCGCTGACACCGCAGAAACGCACCGTTATCCGCCGCGGCCGCATACTGGTGCGCAATGGAGCACCCGTTGGAGGTCTACTGCCCGTCGAATGAGTTCATCTCAATCGAGTCAAGCAGACATGTTTTCGATCGCGCGTGCCAGCGTCAAGCCTCGCTTTGCGGAATGTCCGCACGTGCCAGACATTGCCGCCGGGCGATGCCTTTACGGCTCGGGTCATGCAGTGGTAGTTGTCTTCAATTCACGGCTTGGCAAGCGCTTGCAAAGCATACAATCGGCAACACCCTTAGGACAACCATGACCCCCAAATTCCGCGAGAACAAACAGAAATCGGCGGTATCCAAATCTGATGCGGTGTACCGAACCTTGAAGCGCGCCATTCTCGATCAGGCCCTGGCCGCAGGTACGAAACTTCCCGAGGATTCGATCGGCGAGCGGCTCGGTGTCAGTCGCACAATTGTGCGGCAGGCTCTGGCCCGGCTCAATGGCGAGGGTCTGATCGAGTTGCGCCCACACAAGGGGGCTTGCGTCAGCCAGCCCAGCCTTGAGGACGGCCGAAACATTTTCGCAGTGCGCCGCACATTGGAGACTTTGGTGGTCGACAGCCTTATCGGCAAGCTGACGGCCCAGCAGATCAAGCAGCTCGAAGCGCATGTGGACGCCGAAGACAATGCAAGGCTTGAGAACCCGTCGACCTCGATCCAGCTCGCCGGCGAGTTCCATGTCCTGCTCGCAGAGCTGACGGAGAACGGTATCCTGTCTCGGTATGTCACCGAACTGGTTTCGCGCTCATCCATGATCCTGTCGCTCTATGGCCGCCCTCATTCCTCCGACTGCGCCGTGTCAGAGCATCGCGAGCTGATTGCCGCCCTGGCGCGCAATGATCGGGAAAAAGCCTGCGAATTGATGGACCATCACATCGAGGCCATAACCACGCGCGCGCTGCTGAAGAGCAGTTCGGAAAGAGACTTTCCGGACCTTCTCGCTGCCTACGCCAAGGAAGAGGGCCTCTAGGCCGCTTCCGATCCCCTGCTAGCGCAGCGAGCCGATGACCTTGGTTGGCCATGTCCTAGAACGTCAAAAAGCCCCGGGACATTTCTGTCCTGGGGCTTTTTGATTTGGTTGCGGGGGCAGGATTTGAACCTGCGGCCTTCAGGTT
>NZ_JBFUBH010000054.1:0-18624 GCF_056405855.1 Pararhizobium sp. P1_E7
GCGTGGCCGGGGCAGTCAACGTGGGCATAGTGACGGGCTGGCGTCTCATACTCGACGTGCGCCGTCGAGATGGTGATGCCGCGGGCCTTTTCTTCCGGCGCTGCGTCGATCTGGTCATACGCCTTGAACTCGCCGAAATACTTCGTGATCGCGGCCGTCAGCGACGTCTTGCCATGGTCGACGTGGCCGATCGTGCCAATGTTAACGTGCGGCTTATTGCGCTCAAATTTGCTCTTTGCCATTTCCGGCTCTCCGTTTCCAACCCCTTTAAGGGGTAATTCTCTTGTTTCTGTCAGCTGGCGTTAGGCTCCGGTCACTTCTGACCGGAGTACTTCGCCTGGATTTCCTGTGCGACGTTCGACGGGACCGGCGAATAGTGATCGAAGGTCATCGAATACTGTGCGCGGCCCTGGCTCATCGAGCGCAGGTTATCCACGTACTTGAACATGTTGGCCAACGGTACGTTTGCGTTGATGACAACGGCAACACCGCGGGATTCCTGGCCCTGGATCTGGCCACGGCGCGAGTTCAGGTCGCCGATAACGTCACCGACGTAATCTTCCGGCGTGACGACTTCGACCTTCATCATCGGCTCGAGCAGCTGGGCGCCGGCCTTCTTTGCCGCTTCACGGAAGCAGGCGCGGGAGGCGATTTCGAAGGCGAGAACCGACGAGTCGACATCGTGGAAGGCGCCGTCGATGAGGGTCGCCTTGACGCCGAGCATCGGGAAGCCTGCGAGCGGACCCGAAGACAGAACGCTTTCGATGCCCTTCTGGACACCCGGGATGTATTCCTTCGGAACAGCACCGCCGACGATCTTCGATTCGAACTTGAAGTCTTCGCCTTCTTCGTTCGGTTCGAACACGATCTTGACGCGCGCGAACTGGCCGGTACCACCGGACTGCTTCTTGTGCGTGTAGTCTTCTTCGTGCTTCTTCGTGATGGTTTCGCGATAGGCAACCTGCGGCGCGCCGACAGTTGCTTCTACCTTGAACTCACGGCGCATGCGGTCGACCAGAATGTCGAGGTGGAGTTCACCCATGCCGGCGATGATCGTCTGGCCGGATTCTTCGTCCGTCTTGACGCGGAACGACGGATCTTCAGCAGCCAGGCGGTTGAGCGCGAGGCCCATCTTTTCCTGGTCGCCCTTGGTCTTCGGCTCGATGGCGATCTGGATGACCGGCTCGGGGAATTCCATGCGCTCGAGGATAACCTGCTTCAGCGGATCGCAGAGCGTGTCGCCGGTGGTGGTTTCCTTGAGGCCTGCGAGAGCAACGATGTCGCCTGCGAAGGCTTCTTCGATGTCTTCACGGGAGTTGGAATGCATCTGCAGCATACGGCCGACGCGCTCGCGCTTTTCCTTGACCGTGTTCATGACCGACGTGCCCTTTTCGAGCTTGCCGGAGTAGATACGGGCAAAGGTCAGCGAACCGACGAAGGGGTCGTTCATGATCTTGAACGCGAGCATCGAAAGCGGCTCTTCATCCGAAGGATGACGCTCGATTTCGGCTTCGGTCTTGACGTCGATGCCCCTGATCGCCGGAATGTCCAGCGGCGACGGCAGGTATTCAACAACGGCGTCGAGCAGCGGCTGAACGCCCTTGTTCTTGAACGCTGTACCGCAGAACATCGGATGGAACTTGACGTCGATCGTGCCGCGGCGAACCAGCGCGCGGATCTGATCGTTGTCAGGCATGACACCTTCGAGATAGGCTTCGGTCGCGGCTTCGTCGATCTCGACAACGGTCTCGATCAGCTTTTCGCGGTATTCCGCAGCCTTTGCCTTCATGTCTTCCGGAATTTCGACGACGTCCCACTGAGCGCCGAGCGATTCGTCGCGCCAGATCAGAGCGTTCATCTCGATCAGGTCGATCACGCCCTTAAACTCGGTTTCGGCGCCGATCGGCAGCTGCATGACAACAGCCGTTGCACCGAGACGGGTCTTGATCATTTCCACCGAGCGGTAGAAGTCCGCGCCGGTCTTGTCCATCTTGTTGCAGAAGATCATCCGCGGGACGTTGTACTTTTCAGCCTGGCGCCAGACGGTTTCCGTCTGCGGCTCTACACCGGCGTTGGCGTCGAGCAGGGCGATCGCACCGTCGAGAACGCGCAGCGAACGCTCGACTTCGATGGTGAAGTCGACGTGGCCGGGAGTGTCGATGATGTTGAACCGGCGCATCTTGCCGTCACGGCCCTTCCAGAAGGTCGTGGTGGCAGCGGACGTGATGGTGATACCGCGTTCCTGCTCCTGCTCCATCCAGTCCATGGTGGCAGCGCCGTCGTGGACTTCGCCGATCTTGTGCGACTTGCCCGTGTAGTACAAAATCCGCTCAGTCGTCGTGGTCTTGCCGGCGTCGATATGCGCCATGATACCAAAATTGCGGTAGTCTTCGATTTTATATTCGCGAGCCATAATGACTGCCTTTCGAAAATTGTTCGTCGATTACCAGCGGTAATGCGAGAATGCGCGGTTGGCGTCGGCCATCTTGTGCGTGTCTTCGCGCTTCTTGACGGCGCTACCACGGTTGTTCGCAGCATCCATGAGTTCGCCGCAAAGGCGATCGATCATGGTGGTTTCGTTGCGCTTGCGGGCAGCAGCGATCAGCCAGCGAATGGCAAGAGCCTGACGGCGCTCAGGACGAACATCGACCGGAACCTGGTAGGTTGCACCACCAACGCGGCGCGAACGGACTTCGACGTGCGGAGCGATGTTGTCGAGCGCCGAATGGAACACGGTGACCGGCTCCTGCTTCAGCTTGCCCTGAACCGCATCAAACGCACCGTAAACGATGCTTTCAGCAACCGACTTCTTACCATGAAGCATGATAGCATTCATGAACTTGGTGACGACCAGATCGCCGAACTTCGGGTCCGGATTGATCTCGCGCTTTTCTGCACTATGACGACGTGACATACTTTTGTCTCTCAACTTTGAACGGGCGCCTTAACACGCGGAGAACCTCGCGCAGCGCCTTAAATTGTGGAACCCGAATTACTTCGGACGCTTCGCACCATACTTCGAACGGCGCTGCTTACGGTTCTTGACACCCTGGGTATCGAGAACGCCGCGAATGATGTGGTACCGAACGCCCGGCAAGTCCTTTACACGGCCGCCGCGGATCATGACCACGGAGTGTTCCTGAAGATTGTGACCTTCGCCCGGAATGTAGCCGATGACTTCGAAGCCGTTGGTCAAACGGATCTTGGCAACCTTACGCAGAGCCGAGTTCGGCTTCTTCGGGGTCGTCGTATAGACGCGGGTGCAAACACCACGCTTCTGCGGGTTTTCCTGCAGAGCAGGAACCTTGTTGCGCTTTACCTGTGCCTGACGCGGCTTGCGGATCAGCTGGTTTACGGTAGGCATATAACCATCCCTTACAAATTCTGTCTCAATACCCTTACGGGCGGATCAATGCCGTCGCCGGCGGTTTCGAACGCTTCATAAATGCGCAAACGAGGGCCGATCCACTCTTCAGCAGATGACCCGCAAAAAAAGCAGAGGACACCGTATTTTCAGCGTCTTGCGTGCAGCATTTTTGTCTTCAGCGTGCGTTTCGAACCTTGTTTGAGGCGAACTCCAGAACGTGTCGTTCCGAACCAGCCAGCCTCACATGGGCTCCGATGGGGCGGGGTGTACTGATTTCGGGGTGTCCCGTCAAGGGGAATTAACAAATATTCCTGCCGCTACAGAGCTGACATGCCTGCAAATCAAGGCTTTGCCGCCGAAACCTGAGCCAGTGGCCGTCCGTGCGGAGCGGAATCGTCAAAGCGGCCGGCTCAACTTAAAGAATCATAAAGCAATTCTACAATTCGGCAAGAACAACGGGAATCGTCGTCCCTCACCCCCGACGATTCGTCGTGGAACAGTGTTTTTTCTTACGCGCGCGGGTGCGATACGCTGTAAGGTCAGCGCACACATCTTTCGAAAGAGGAAATAGCCATGACTGCCAAGCCGGACAATGACAACAATCTCGACGGTCCGATGATCTTCATCATCATCGGCAAGGCCTATGAGCAGGATGGCGATGAAGATGGCGTGGACATCCATGTGATGTTGCGCGCACCGGACGACGATACTGCCGTGCGCGAGGCCTTGAACGCGCTGGCCGAAGAAGGTTTCCTCGAGGCTGATCTCGACCAGATCGGCACTCTGAGCGATGTTCCGGACGAAGAGCCGCATGCCTCCGCCTACCAGGGTGCGCTGACCGGCGAAGTGGCGATCATCAAGTTCGGGTAACAGAGGACCTGGCGCTAGCGGATGCTATCGGCGTAAGCTGTAAATTCCCTTTGAAACGAAAATGCAAAAAGCCGCCCGGATCGCTCCGCGCGGCTTTTTCGATGGGCCGGAAAGGGCGGCAAACCGCCCTTCCCTTTTGAGCCTTACTCGGCTGCAGCTTCTTCCTTGGCTGCCATGTCGGCGAGCATCGGGGTAGCGGCATCCGCGCCCGTTCCCTTGCGGCGCTCTTCGAGGATCATCTCGTCGCGCGCGGTCGCAATGCGGCGGATCTGGGTCATCGTGCCACCGGTACCGGCCGGGATCAGGCGGCCGACGATGACGTTTTCCTTCAGACCCTGCAGGCCGTCGGTCTTGCCGGCGATCGCAGCTTCCGTCAGCACCTTGGTCGTTTCCTGGAAGGACGCGGCCGAGATGAAGGACGGCGTCTGCAGCGACGCCTTGGTGATGCCGAGCAGGACCGGATCGCCGTAAGCCGGCTTCTTGCCCTGTTCGATCAGCTGATCGTTGACATCTTCCAGTTCGATGCGGTCGACGCTGTCGCCAACGATATAGGTCGAGTCACCGGCGTCGGTCACTTCCACCTTCTGCAGCATCTGGCGAACGATCACCTCGATGTGCTTGTCGTTGATCACAACGCCCTGCAGACGGTAGACTTCCTGGATTTCGTTGACCAGGTAGGAAGCAAGTGCCTCCACGCCCTTGATCGCCAGGATGTCGTGCGGTGCCGGGTTACCGTCGAGGATGTAGTCACCCTTTTCGATATAGTCGCCATCCTGAAGATGGAAGGGCTTGCCCTTCGGGATCAGGTATTCGACCGGCTCCACACCGTCTTCCGCAGGCTCGATCAGCACGCGGCGCTTGTTCTTGTAGTCGCGGCCGAAGCGGATCGTACCATCGATTTCGGCGATGATCGCATGATCCTTCGGACGGCGCGCTTCGAAGAGTTCGGCAACGCGCGGCAGACCGCCGGTGATGTCCTTCGTCTTGGCGCTTTCCAGCGGCGAACGTGCAAGCACGTCACCCTGGGAGACCTTGGTGCCCGGCTCGACCGACAGAATGGCATCGACCGAAAGCATGAAGCGGGCGTCGCCACCACGCGACAGCTTCATGACTGCGCCGTTCTTGTCCTTGATGACGATCGCCGGCTTCAGGTCGATACCGCGCGGCGTCGAACGCCAGTCGATAACCTGACGCTTGGTGATGCCGGTTGCTTCGTCGGTCGCTTCCAGAACGGAGATACCATCGACGATATCTTCGAAATGAACCGTGCCTTCGACTTCCGTCATCATCGGACGCGTGTAAGGGTCCCACTCGGCCAGACGCTGGCCGCGCTTCACCTTGTCACCGTCATCGACGAAGATCTTCGAACCGTAGGCGACACGCTGCGAGGAGCGCTCGACGCCACGTTCGTCGAGGATCTGGATCGCCATGTTACGGCCCATCGCGACGAGAACGTTTTCCGAGTTGCGCAGCATGTTGCGGTTCTTGATCTGGATCGTACCTTCATAGGACGCTTCCAGGAACGAGCTATCGACCACCGTTGCCGTGCCGCCAAGGTGGAATGTACGCATGGTCAGCTGGGTGCCCGGCTCGCCGATCGACTGGGCGGCGATAACGCCGACAGCTTCACCCATGTTGACGGGTGTTCCGCGTGCAAGGTCACGGCCGTAGCAGACGCCGCAGACGCCGGTCTGGATTTCGCAAGTCAGTGCCGAGCGAATACGGATCGACTGGATGCCAGCCTTTTCGATTTCAACGACATCGGCTTCGAGGATCATCCGGCCGGCATCGACGATGCGATCACCGGTAATCGGGTGATCGATATTGTCGAGAGCCGTACGTCCGAGAACGCGGGCACCGATGGAGGCAACGACCTGACCAGCATCGACGATGGCAGTCATGGTGAGGCCGGTTTCGGTACCGCAATCCACCGAGTTGACGATGCAATCCTGCGCGACGTCAACAAGACGGCGGGTCAGGTAACCGGAGTTCGCGGTCTTCAGGGCGGTGTCTGCGAGACCCTTACGGGCACCGTGGGTCGAGTTGAAGTACTCGTTAACGGTCAGGCCTTCCTTGAAGTTCGAGATGATCGGCGTCTCGATGATTTCACCCGACGGCTTGGCCATCAGGCCGCGCATGCCACCGAGCTGGCGCATCTGGTTCGGTGAACCACGAGCACCCGAGTGCGACATCATGTAAATCGCGTTCATCGGCTTCTGACGGCCGTTATCGTCGAATTCGACAGCCTTAATGCGGGCCATCATGTCTTCGGCGACCTTGTCAGTTGCCTTGCCCCAGGCATCGACAACCTTGTTGTACTTTTCGCCCTGGGTGATCAGGCCGTCGTTGTACTGCTGTTCGTATTCCTTCACCAGGCTTTCGGTGTCACCGACGATCTTGGCCTTGGTATCCGGAATAACCATGTCGTCCTTGCCGAACGAAATGCCGGCGCGGCAGGCATGGGCGAAGCCGAGCTGCATGATGCGGTCGCAGAAAATGACCGTGTCCTTCTGGCCGCAATGGCGGTAGACCGTGTCGATCATCTTGGAGATGTTCTTCTTGGTCAGTTCCTGGTTGCAGACGTCGAACGGCACGTTGGCGTTCTTCGGCAGAAGTTCGCCGATGAGCATACGGCCAGGCGTCGTTTCATAGATCTTCGAAACAGGTTTGCCTTCGGCATCGACCGTCTTGAAGCGGCCGCGAATCTTGGCGTGCAGCGTCACCGACTTGGTTTCAAGCGCGTGATGCAGTTCGCCGAGATCGGAGAAGGCCATGCCTTCGCCCGGCTCGTTCTGGTTCAGGATCGACAGATAGTAGAGGCCGAGAACCATGTCCTGCGACGGAACGATAATCGGCGCACCGTTTGCCGGGTGCAGGATGTTGTTCGTCGACATCATCAGGACACGGGCTTCCAACTGCGCTTCGAGCGACAGCGGAACGTGAACGGCCATCTGGTCACCGTCGAAGTCGGCGTTGAAGGCCGTGCAGACGAGCGGATGCAGCTGGATCGCCTTACCTTCGACCAGCGTCGGTTCGAAGGCCTGGATGCCCAGGCGGTGGAGCGTCGGTGCACGGTTCAAGAGAACCGGATGCTCGCGAATAACCTCGTCGAGGATATCCCAGACTTCCGGCTTTTCCTTTTCAACCAGCTTCTTGGCCTGCTTGACGGTCGAGGAGTAACCCTTAGCGTCGAGACGGGCGTAGATGAACGGCTTGAACAGCTCGAGCGCCATCTTCTTCGGCAGGCCGCATTGGTGCAGCTTCAATTCCGGACCAGTCACGATGACGGAGCGGCCGGAATAGTCGACGCGCTTGCCGAGCAGGTTCTGGCGGAAGCGGCCCTGCTTACCCTTGAGCATGTCGGACAGCGACTTCAGCGGACGCTTGTTGGCACCGGTGATGACGCGGCCACGGCGGCCGTTGTCGAACAGGGCGTCAACGGATTCCTGCAGCATGCGCTTTTCGTTGCGGATGATGATGCCAGGCGCACGAAGCTCGATCAGGCGCTTCAAACGGTTGTTGCGGTTGATGACGCGGCGATAGAGGTCGTTGAGGTCGGACGTCGCGAAACGGCCGCCATCGAGCGGAACCAACGGACGCAGATCCGGCGGGATCACCGGCACGACCTTCATGATCATCCATTCCGGGCGGTTGCCGGATTCCATGAAGTTCTCGACGATCTTCAGGCGCTTCATCAGCTTCTTCTGCTTCAGCTCGGACGTGGTGTCAGCCATTTCCGCGCGCAGATCGCCAGCGATCTTTTCGAGATTCATCGAAGCCAGCATCTCGTAGATGGCTTCAGCGCCGATCATCGCCGTGAACTGATCTTCGCCGAACTCGTCGACGGCGATCATGTATTCTTCTTCCGACAGAAGCTGATTTTCCTTCAGCGACGTCAGGCCCGGCTCGGTGACGATGTAGTTTTCGAAGTAAAGGACGCGCTCGATATCCTTCAGCGTCATGTCGAGCAGCGTCGCGATGCGGCTCGGCAGGGACTTCAGGAACCAGATATGGGCAACCGGAGCTGCAAGCTCGATATGGCCCATGCGCTCACGGCGAACGCGCGACAACGTCACTTCGACGCCGCACTTTTCGCAGATGATGCCCTTGTACTTCATGCGCTTGTACTTGCCGCACAGGCACTCATAGTCCTTGATCGGACCAAAGATACGCGCGCAGAAAAGACCGTCGCGCTCCGGCTTGAACGTGCGGTAGTTGATGGTTTCCGGCTTCTTGATCTCACCGTAGGACCAGGAGAGAATCTTCTCCGGAGAAGCAATCGAAATCCGGATGGAATCGAATGTCTGTGCAGGCACCTGCGGATTGAAAAGGTTCATGACCTCTTGGTTCATGCCTATCTCCTTTATGGGCGGGAACGCCCTAAGCTTGGCAAGGGTGCCGGCAAATCCCGGGCGCCGGCCCCTGCTTGAAACGGATAAAACCGCATGAGATGCGGCCGCATTTCCTACCCTGTCTCACCAATGCGAGATCCGGGTGGAAACGGTGCGCGCCGCTTTTTGAAGCGGCACGCACCTTGATGTTTTTACTCGGCGGCGTCCGGCAGCTGTGTCGCCGTGGCGAGTTCGTCGAGCTTGGAATTCTCCAGTTCGACGCTGAGGCCCAGCGAACGCATTTCCTTGACGAGAACGTTGAAGCTCTCCGGAATACCGGCCTCGAACGTGTCGTCGCCACGGACGATCGCTTCGTAGACCTTGGTACGGCCGGCCACGTCGTCGGACTTCACCGTCAGCATTTCCTGCAGGGTGTAGGCGGCGCCGTAGGCTTCGAGAGCCCAGACTTCCATTTCCCCGAAGCGCTGACCGCCGAACTGCGCCTTGCCGCCCAGCGGCTGCTGGGTAACGAGCGAGTAAGGACCGATCGAACGGGCGTGGATCTTGTCGTCGACAAGGTGGTTCAGCTTCAGCATGTAGATGTAGCCGACGGTCACCTGACGGTCGAACTGATCGCCGGTACGGCCATCATAGAGCGTCGACTGGCCGGAAACCTTCAGGCCTGCCTGTTCCAGCATCTCGTTGACGTCGGCTTCCACCGCGCCGTCGAAGACCGGGGTCGCAATCGAAACGCCGCGACGGGTCTGCTCGGCCAGACGGACGATCGATTCATCGTCGTAGTCCTTGATCGGCTCGCCCTTCGGACCGGAACCAATGACGCTGTCGATGGTATCGCGCAGGGGCTTGATGTTCTCGCCTGCCTTATAGGCGTCGAGCATGGCGCCGATCTTCTTGCCCATGCCGGCGCAGGCCCAACCCAGATGGGTTTCAAGGATCTGGCCGACGTTCATGCGCGAGGGCACGCCGAGCGGGTTCAAGACGACGTCAACATGCGTGCCGTCTTCCAGGAACGGCATGTCTTCGATCGGAACGATGCGGGAAACCACACCCTTGTTGCCGTGACGGCCGGCCATCTTGTCGCCCGGCTGGATCTTGCGCTTCACAGCGACGAAGACCTTGACCATTTTCATGACGCCCGGAGGCATTTCATCGCCGCGCTGGACCTTTTCGACCTTGTCCATGAAGCGATGCTCGAGCAGCGACTTGGATTCGTCGTACTGGCCGCGCAGAGCTTCGACTTCGCCCTGAGCCTTTTCGTCCTCAACTGCGAACATCCACCACTGCGAGCGGGGATATTCGGAGATGACGGCGTTCGAAAGCTCTGTGCCCTTCTTGAAGCCCTTCGGACCGGCAACGGCGACGTGGCCGCGCAGCATGTCGAGAAGACGCGAGTAGACGTTGCGATCCAGGATCGCCTGTTCGTCGTCGCGGTCCTTGGCAAGACGCTCGATCTCTTCCCGCTCGATCGCCATCGCGCGTTCGTCTTTTTCCACGCCATGGCGGTTGAAGACGCGAACTTCGACGATGGTGCCGAAGGTGCCCGGAGGCATGCGCATGGAGGTATCGCGGACGTCGGAGGCCTTTTCACCGAAGATGGCGCGCAGAAGCTTTTCTTCCGGCGTCATCGGGCTTTCGCCCTTCGGGGTGATCTTGCCGACCAGAATGTCGCCAGGAGCCACTTCCGCACCGATGTAGACGATACCGGCTTCGTCGAGGTTCTTCAGCGCTTCTTCCGAAACGTTCGGAATGTCGCGGGTGATTTCTTCCGGACCAAGCTTGGTGTCGCGCGCCATCACTTCGAACTCTTCGATGTGGATGGAGGTGAACACGTCGTCGCGAACGATACGCTCGGACAGCAGGATCGAGTCTTCGTAGTTGTAGCCGTTCCACGGCATGAACGCGACGAGCGCGTTGCGGCCGAGCGCCAGGTCACCGAGGTCGGTCGACGGACCGTCAGCGATGATGTCGCCCTTGTTCAGAATGTCACCGACGGTGACCAGCGGACGCTGGTTGACGCAGGTGTTCTGGTTGGAACGCTGGAACTTCTGCAGGCGGTAGATATCGACGCCGGACTTGCCGGCCTGGAGATCTTCCGTCGCACGGATAACGATACGGGTAGCATCGACCTGGTCGACCACACCGCCACGGCGGGCAGCGATAGCAGCACCGGAGTCGCGGGCAACGATCGGCTCCATGCCGGTACCGACGAACGGAGCTTCCGCACGCAGCAGAGGCACGGCCTGACGCTGCATGTTGGAGCCCATCAGCGCGCGGTTGGCGTCGTCGTTTTCCAGGAACGGAATGAGCGCCGCCGCCACAGACACGAGCTGCTTGGGCGAAACGTCCATCAGGTTCACGACGTCGCGCGGTGCGAGCATAACGTCACCGGCGTGGCGGCAAACAACGAATTCTTCAACGAAGGACTGGTCCTCGTTGAGTTCGGAGTTGGCCTGAGCCACGTGGTACTTGGCTTCTTCCATCGCCGACAGATAGACGACATCCTTGGTCACCTTACCGTCGATGATCTTGCGGTAAGGGCTTTCGATGAAGCCATACTTGTTGACGCGGGCAAACGTCGCCAGCGAGTTGATCAGACCGATGTTCGGGCCTTCCGGCGTTTCAATCGGGCAGATACGACCGTAGTGGGTCGGGTGAACGTCGCGGACTTCGAAGCCTGCGCGTTCGCGCGTCAGACCGCCCGGTCCAAGCGCCGAAAGGCGGCGCTTGTGGGTGATTTCCGACAGCGGGTTGACCTGGTCCATGAACTGCGACAGCTGCGAGGAGCCGAAGAATTCGCGAACGGCTGCGGCAGCCGGCTTGGCGTTGATCAGGTCCTGCGGCATGACAGTGTCGATTTCGATCGACGACATGCGCTCCTTGATCGCGCGCTCCATGCGCAGCAAGCCGAGGCGATACTGATTTTCCATCAGTTCGCCGACCGAACGGACACGGCGGTTGCCGAGGTTGTCGATGTCGTCGATTTCGCCCTTGCCGTCGCGCAGGTCAACGAGCATCTTGACAACAGCCAGGATGTCTTCCTTGCGCAGGATACGAACGGTATCGGCAGCATCCACGTCCAGGCGCATGTTCATCTTCACGCGGCCGACGGCGGAGAGATCGTAACGCTCCGCATCGAAGAACAGCGTGTTGAACATGGCTTCGGCCGAATCCATGGTCGGCGGCTCGCCGGGACGCATGACGCGGTAGATGTCGAACAGAGCGTCCTGACGGTTCTCGTTCTTGTCCACGGCGAGCGTATTGCGGATATAGGCGCCGACATTGATATGGTCGATGTCGAGGACCGGGATTTCGTCGAAACCAGCCCCGAGGATAACGCCGAGCGTCTTCTCGTCGATTTCATCGCCGGCTTCGAGGAAGATTTCACCGGTCGACATGTTGACGAGATCTTCGGCAAGGAAGTTGCCGTAAAGTTCGTCGTCGGTCGCCTTGATGGCCTTGAGGCCCTTCTCGGTGAGCTGCTTCAAGAGACGTGGGGTCAGCTTCTTGCCGGATTCCACGACCACTTCGCCGGTGTCGGCGTCGATCAGGTCGGAAAGAGCCTTCTGGCCCTTGAGAACGTCCGGCTGGAACGGAATCCGCCAGCCCTTGCCGTCGCGCTGATAAAGCGACTTGGTGTAGAAGGTATCGAGGATTTCCTCGCCATCCATGCCGAGCGCCATCAGAAGCGACGTGACAGGGATCTTGCGGCGACGGTCGATACGGGCGTGCACAACGTCCTTGGCATCGAATTCGATGTCGAGCCAGGAGCCGCGATACGGGATGACGCGGGCAGCAAACAGAAGCTTGCCCGACGAATGGCTCTTGCCCTTGTCGTGGTCGAAGAACACGCCCGGCGACCGGTGCATCTGGGAGACGATGACGCGCTCGGTGCCGTTGACGATGAACGTACCGTTGTTGGTCATGAGCGGCATGTCGCCCATGTAAACGTTCTGTTCCTTGATGTCCTTGATCGACTTGGCGCCCGTATCCTCGTCAATATCGAACACGATGAGGCGCAGCGTCACCTTCAGCGGCGCAGCGTAAGTCAGATCGCGCTGACGGCATTCCTCAACGTCGAACTTCGGCTGTTCGAACTCGTAGGACACGAATTCGAGCATCGAAGCGCCGGAGAAATCGGTGATCGGGAAAACCGATTTGAAAACGGACTGAAGCCCCTCGTCCGGACGGCCGCCCTGCGGCTCGTCGACCATGAGGAACTGGTCGTAGGATGCCTTTTGAACCTCGATGAGGTTCGGCATTTCTGCGACTTCGGGAATTTTACCAAAAAACTTGCGTACGCGCCTACGACCATTGAAAGAAAGGGTCTGAGCCATCGTCGCTCCTTCAAATTTTGCATCCGGGCCTGCAACGGACGGGAACCGATGGCCAGTCGACCCCGTCAATCAATGGGTTGTTCAATCTCGTCCAACCTCCAAAAACGCTCAGCGCGGATTGCTGTGCTGTTTCCGGATCGAGACTATCCTCTTGAAGAACCCATTACCCAAAAGCCGTTTTCAATAGGCTTTTGGGTAATACGTTCAGAAAGCGGTCAAAGAGAGGCGGCCATTTCCATGGCCACCTCCCCTTAAAAACAAGCAGAATTACTTGACGTCAACCTTGGCGCCAGCTTCTTCGAGCTTCTTCTTGAGGTCAGCGGCTTCAGCCTTGGAAACGCCTTCCTTGACAGCCTTCGGAGCGGCTTCAACGAGGTCCTTGGCTTCCTTCAGGCCGAGGCCTGTGATCGCGCGGACTTCCTTGATGACGTTGATCTTGTTTGCGCCGGCATCAGCGAGGATGACGTCGAATTCAGTCTTTTCTTCTTCAACGGCAGCAGCAGCGCCAGCACCGCCAGCAGCAGCAACAGCTACCGGAGCAGCGGCGGAAACGCCCCACTTTTCTTCAAGAAGCTTCGACAGTTCTGCAGCTTCCAGAACGGTCAACGAGGAGAGGTCTTCAACGATCTTAGAGAGATCAGCCATTTTTTAGTTCCTTTTGTTCGGTTCGAACTTGGTTTGATATAACAACGAAAAACCGCCTTATGCGGCTTCTTCGTCCTTCTTGGCATAGGCTGCAAACACGCGGGCAAGCTGGCTTGCCGGTGCTGCCACAACCGATGCGATGCGCGTTGCCGGGGTCTGAATCATACCCAGCAGCTTTGCACGCAGCTCGTCCAGCGACGGCAGGGTCGCAAGCGACTTGACTGCATCCGCGGACAGCGTGGTTGCTCCCATGGCGCCGCCCAGAACAACGATCTTGTCGTTGGTCTTGGCGAAGTCCATGAGGACCTTTGGAGCCGTGATCGGGTCGGCGCTGAATGCTACCAGCGTCTGACCCTTGAAGAGATTGGACATCCCTTCGGCTTCCGTACCCTGAAGGGCGATCTTGGCCAGGCGGTTCTTCGCGACTTTGACGGTGCCGCCAGCAGCGCGCATCTTCGAACGGAAGTCGTTCATCTGTGCGACTGTGACACCAGCATAGTGGGCCACGACAACCGAACCGGCGCCCTTGAAGGACTCGTTCAGCTCCGTGACGAATTCGCGTTTTTCCGCTCTTTCCACTGCCTATCTCCAGTTGACTGGACCGCAAAACACAGTCCAGTCGGTTTGCCTTTGCCGCACGGGATCAGAGTTGATCTCACGCGACGCTCGAGGATCCTGTCCCCTGCGCGTTCCCGTGTAACGGGTCCGGCACAAGGCAAGCCGAGGTTCGAACCGAATTCCCACGCTTGCGCGCGTCAAATGAAATTCGGGACTCACCCGTCTCATGCAGGCTGAAGTGATTAAGGGATAACCACCTGCAATCTCGGACAGGAGTTCCGGGTTTGATCCCGGAATTTCCGGCCCCGAAGGGCCGGAAATCTGTGACCGGACGAAAGTCCGGATAAACTTGATTAAGCGGCGCTAACCGTCGACGGATCGATCTTGACGCCCGGACCCATGGTCGAGGAAATCGCGACACGCTTGACGTAGTTGCCCTTGGCGCCAGCCGGCTTTGCCTTGATGACCGCATCAGCGAAAGCGCGGATGTTTTCTTCAAGAGCAGCAGCATCGAACGATGCCTTGCCGATGCCGGCGTGAACGATACCGGCCTTTTCGACGCGGAACTCGACTGCGCCGCCCTTCGATGCCTTGACAGCACCGGCGACGTCCATGGTGACGGTTCCGACCTTCGGGTTCGGCATCATGCCGCGCGGGCCGAGAACCTTACCGAGACGGCCGACGAGCGGCATCATGTCCGGAGTGGCGATGCAGCGATCGAAATCGATCTTGCCGCTCTGAACGATGTCAACGAGGTCTTCCGCGCCGACGATGTCTGCGCCGGCAGCCTTGGCTTCATCAGCCTTGGCGCCGCGTGCGAACACGGCAACGCGAACGTCGCGGCCGGTGCCGTTCGGCAGGTTGACAACGCCACGGACCATCTGGTCGGCATGACGCGGATCAACACCGAGGTTCATCGCAACTTCGATGGTTTCGTCGAACTTGGCGATCGCACGGGCCTTCACCAGGGTGATGGCTTCCGACAGAGCAACGAGCTTCGTCGGGTCGATGCCTTCGCGGGTCTTCTGTACACGCTTTGCAAGCTTTGCCATGATCTTAGCCCACCACTTCCAGACCCATGGCGCGGGCGGAGCCCTCGATCATGGTCATTGCGCCTTCGATATCGGCTGCGTTCAGGTCCTTCATCTTGGCTTCGGCGATCGACTTGATCTGAGCCTTGGTGAGCTTGCCTGCGGTCGCACCCTTGCCCGGCGTCTTCGAGCCGGACGAGATCTTTGCTTCCTTCTTCAGGAAGTAGCTGACTGGCGGCTGCTTCATGACGAAAGTGAAGGACTTGTCCTGGTAATAGGTGATGACGACCGGGATCGGCATGCCCTTTTCCATTTCCTGCGTAGCCGCATTGAACGACTTGCAGAATTCCATGATGTTAATGCCACGCTGACCAAGCGCCGGGCCGATCGGCGGGGACGGGTTTGCCGATCCTGCCTTGACCTGAAGCTTGAGCTGGCCTGCAACTTTCTTAGCCATATCTCTCTGCCTTTATGGTTTTCCAGGCTCCCTTCCGCCAACGGCAGATCGGAACCGGAAATGTTCTGGCCGGTTTCCCGGCCCTTCATGCCACGCTTGAAAAGCGCGGCGGCTGCGGTTGCGTGGTGCGGAACCAGGTCCGGCTAAGACCCTTAATCCTTCCACGCGGATTGCGGGTTGCCCCGCCTTACCGGATAGGAATATCCGGAAACAAAAGAGTGCCGCGCAGCCAGACAATCCCGGCGCTGCGGCACTCTGAAATCAGACTTTTTCGACCTGAGCGTACTCAAGGTCCACAGGCGTGGCGCGGCCAAAGATCGAAACTTCGACCTTGAGGCGCGACCGTTCTTCGTCAACGTCCTGAACGATACCGTTGAACGAAGCGAACGGACCGTCGGACACGCGAACCTGCTCACCGACTTCGAAGGAAATCGAAGGCTTCGGACGATCGACGCCATCCTGCACCTGACCAAGGATACGCTCGGCCTCGAAATCCGGAATCGGAACCGGCTTATTGTCGGAACCGAGGAACCCGGTCACCTTCGGGGTATTCTTGATAAGGTGATAGGCCTCATCCGTCAGGTTGGCGCGCACCAGCACGTAACCCGGAAAGAACTTGCGCTCGGCGTCGACCTTGCGGCCACGGCGAACCTCTACGACCTTCTCGGTCGGAACGAGAATCTTTTCAAACAGATGGCTCAGGCCCTTCTGCTTGGCTTTTTCCTCGATCGATTCAGCGACCTTCTTCTCGAAATTCGAGTAGGCGTGAACGATGTACCAACGCGCTGCCATATTCATCCCCAACCGTTCAAACGCCAGCATTCAGGACCAGGCCGATCAGCCAGCCCATCAGTTGGTCCGCAGCAAAAAAGAACGTAGCCGCAAAGAAGACCATGACGAATACCATCAGCGTCGAGATCATCGTCTCGCGCCGCGAAGGCCACGTCACTTTCGCCGTCTCGGAGCGCACCTGCTGCAGAAACGTAAATGGATTTGTTTTGGATGCCATTGAATGCTCACGCCTTAACGGCCCGTAAAGCTGACGATCAGCCCCACGCGCCGCGTGTCTGTTTGAACCCTACATAAAGACCGATTCTATATATCACAAGAGGTCAACGGTCTTTTTGCGAAATTAGCCGGAAAAAGCGAACTTTCTCCCCGAATAGTCTACCACGTCGTCGCTGCAAATATGCGCCATATCGAATGGCAGGGGCAGCAGGGCTCGAACCTGCGACCTGCGGTTTTGGAGACCGCCGCTCTACCAACTGAGCTATACCCCTAGACCCGCTGCGCAATCTGCTTGAAAGCCGAAGCGCCGCGATAAGTCTGCGGCTTATTATTCAGTTTGCCGCAGGATGACAAGCGCCTTTGCCGGAAAAAAGAAAAGAAATCCGTATCCGGACATCTTTTTCCCAGCCTGATATCCGCCGCTCACACGTCGACATATTTGCGCCAGTCGTGTTCTTCCCTAAAGCCCAGCACGTCACGGATCTTCCGGTTCGAAAGCAGCCCCTCAAACGTGCCGATCTCGCGCGTAAACGGCACATTTGGAAAGTACCGGGCCGCCAGTTCCTTCGTCGGTGTATTGGCCGACACGGTATCGTTGGCTGCGTTGAAGACCTGGAAACCGAGACCGTCCTTCTCGATGCAGAGCTTGACGATCTGTCCGAGATCGCGGGCGTCGATATAGCTCCAGGCAACGCGCTTGCGGATTTCCGGATTGGCGAAATATGCGGGGAACCGTTCGTATTCATGCGGTTCGATGACGTTACCGATCCGCAAAGCATAGATATCGGCCCCGGAGCGCTCGGCAAAGGCGCGCGCCGTCTTCTCGTTCACCACCTTCGACAGCCCGTAGGAATCCATCGGATTGACATCGTAGTCCTCATCCAGCGGAAACTGATGGAAATCGCGGTGACCTTCGGCAAAGCAGACGCCGTAGGTGGTTTCGCTGGAGGCGACGATGATCTTGCGGATGCCGAACTTCACGGCCGCCTCGATCACATTGTAGGTCCCCATCGTGTTGATGCGGAAGGTCTCGTTGTCCGGCTTGATCAGGATCCGCGGCACGGCGGCGAAATGCACCACCGCATCGAACGGCTGCGGTCCCTGCCCCTGTTCCAGATCCGGGAAATCCCGATGCATCGACATCACATTGAACATCTGGCCGCTATCGGTGATATCCGCAATCAGATTGGTAACGCCCGGGCTCTCCAGCGGCGTCAGATCGACATTGTGCACCTGGTAGCCGGCCTCCACCAGATAGGGCACCGCATGCCGCCCCGCCTTGCCAGCCCCGCCAGTAAACAAAATTCGCTTGCTCATGACATTCCTCCGTTCCGCTGCCGCCTGTGCAGGCGAGCGCATACCGCGCCGGTATGGACTGCCTGTTCCTGCGCTGCAACTGCATTTCTCCAAGCCAAGAAATGAAGGAACGCATGGTGCGTTCTATTTCTTGGCGCACTCAATCTGGACCACCCGTCGCCAGACAACAAAAAACCCCGCTGTTGCCAGCGGGGTTCTTGTCAGTTCGTGCTATCGACGATTACTCGACGATGCCGGCGCCGCGCGCAAATCGCGCTTGCGCGCCATTTGCGCCACTTTTCTGCGTCGGCAGCTTTCGGCCCGTCTATCGATTGTTATTCAACAATCGAAGCGACGATGCCGGCGCCGCGTGCAAATCGCGCTTGCGCGCCATTTGCACCACTTTTCTGCGTCGGCAGCTTTCGGCCCGTCTATCGATTGTTATTCAACAATCGAAGCGACGATGCCGGCGCCGACGGTGCGGCCGCCTTCGCGGATAGCGAAGCGCAGCTTTTCTTCCATGGCGATCGGAACGATCAGCTCAACGGCAACGGTGACGTTGTCGCCAGGCATAACCATTTCCGTGCCTTCCGGAAGCGACACGATGCCGGTCACGTCCGTCGTGCGGAAATAGAACTGCGGACGGTAGTTGGTGAAGAACGGCGTATGACGGCCGCCTTCTTCCTTCGTCAGGATGTAGGCTTCA
>NZ_JBFUBH010000055.1:0-18370 GCF_056405855.1 Pararhizobium sp. P1_E7
GTTCGCACCCGGTGCACGAGACGCCGTTCTGATAACCGACCTTCGTATGCCGGACATGACGGGCGTCGAACTGATCCGAAACCTGTCAATGCTGACGAATAGAATTCCCTCGCTGGTGATCACCGGGCACGGCGATGTTCCGATGGCCGTCGAAGCCATGAAGGCCGGAGCTATAGATTTCATCGAAAAACCGTTCGAAGACACCGTCATCATCGACGCAATCCGCCGGGCGGCCGACCAGCTTCACGACAAGCGCGTCGCTACGGATTCCGTTGAGGACGTCCGCGAGCGTCTGGCGACACTGAGCGAACGCGAACGTCAGGTGCTGTCGGCGGTGGTTGCCGGGCTGCCGAACAAGTCGATCGCATATGATCTCGATATCAGCCCCCGTACGGTGGAGGTCCATCGCTCCAATGTCATGGGCAAGATGAAGGCGAAGAGCCTGCCTGAACTTGTCAGGATGGCGCTCGCTGCTGGATTCGGTCCCGCCTGATGACTTTCGGCGTTTCCCTTGATTTAAAACAAGGCATGGTTTCCCGTTCGGAAGTTACTTGAATGTTTGCAGCGGGTTCCCCGTCTGCGGACAACGGGATATCGAGTTGCAGCTATCACAGACCATTGTCGCGATCGCCACTGATGACGCCTTGCTGCGTTCGCTTACGTTTGCGCTCGGAGTCGAGGGGTACGTCGTCCGGTCCTACGGCTCGTGGCAGACTGCTCGGGAATTGATAGAGACGTCGCTCTGCGTGATTGTGGATGTCGATATCTGCCGCGAGGACGTCGATGCTCGACGGTCCTTGCTTGATCCGGCAAGCCGCATCGTCCTGCTCACCGACGGCATGTCGGCTCCGAACGTATCAGCAAACACCCGCCTCATCTCGAAGCCCTTGGAGGGGGCAGACATCATCGAAGGCGTGAGCCACTTCCGCCGGGTGGGTACGTAGAAACCCTTAGTGGTACAACCGAATTTCGCCATCAGCTTCTCGTGTCCATAGTTTCCTCACGATCACAACGGGAAACGACAATGTTCGCAGGCGCACTCACCGCAACCCAATCGCACCCAGTCCGAGTTCCGGGCGTTCTCGCCCCCTCATTCCTTCCGCGCGCCAGGCAGATCAGCCTGTTTGCACCGGAGGAGGAGATTTATGCGCAAGGCGAACAGGCCGGAGCCCTGTACCGGGTCGAGTTCGGTGCCGTTCGTGTGTATCGATTGCACACAGACGGCCGCCGCCAGATCGTGGCCTTCTATTTTGGTGGAGAGACCTTCGGTCTGGAGGCGGGCCGAACCCACAGCTTCTTTGCTGAAGCCACGGTTCATACCGGGCTGTCAAAATTCGCCAATGCTCCAGGGGAGCTGGCATCGCAGGAACTGATGACGCTCGCGCTTCGCAGCATGTTGCATGCCCAGGAACATCTACTCGTCGTCAGCCGCCAGAGCGCTGTTGAAAAACTGGGGGCGTTCCTTCTGGATGTTGCGGAACGCCAGGGAGATCCCGACCACATCGATCTTCAGATGACGCGCGTTGATATCGGCGAATATCTCGGAATGACCATCGAAACGGTATCCCGCAGTTTTTCAAAGCTCCGCGACGAAGGAATTTTGCGACTGAACGGTGCCAAGACCGTTGAAATCATCCAGCCGGAAAAGCTTGCGCTCCTCTGCAAATAGGCACCGCGGACGGACGTGCGTTCACGCGGAAGCCGCCCGACCGATTGGTTTGATCCCTGTCAAAGACTGCCTCCCTCTTTCGTGTTCAAAGCAACGTCAGCGCAGCATGCGCCTGAAGGGAAGCAAGCAATGGACGATCTCGATCTACGGAATCTGGTCTTGGCTACGTTGGAGCGCCTGCCTCTGATCGCGGCTTCCCGCATCGGCGTAGCCGTACATCAGGGCGTGGTCGTATTGACCGGCCACGTCGTGGACGAGAGCCACAAGGCCATCATCGAGTTTGCGGTCATCAAACTGCCTGAGGTCAAGGGGCTGGCGCAGAAGATTCACGTCTGCGCCGATTTAGAATTTCTTGATTCCGATGAAGAGATTGCACGGCGGATGGTGCGGATGATCGAATGGAATATCTCGAAGCCTCAGAACGATCTTCGGRTAAGGGTCGAAGACCGCTGGGTGACGCTCACTGGCCACGTCGGTTGCAGCCAAGACCTCGAGAAGGCCGAACAGTTCGCAAAGATCGTCCGGGGGTGCGCCGGATTCAGCAACAATCTCGCCGTTTCCAACCAAGCGCGGGTCGTCGAAGCCAGTCTGGAGACTGCCGCCTGACGTTGCGGCGATTCGACTGAACGTCGCCACCAGAGTCGGTCGATCACGGCCACGGGAACGGCGGGGATCATCGTAGGGTATCAGGACCATAACGCGAATTCAGGTGGGGTGGCTCCACCGGACCTGCATCTGCACATCCTGGCAGTCGACGACGATATCGTCCTCAAGCCCACTGTGGGACGCTGCCCTTGGCATAAGGCACTCTAAGGCTCAAGATGACAGTGTCGCGCTTTTAAAATCTCCGCGCATTGATCCAGATCAAGAAGCCTTCTGCGGACAGTCGTATTCTCGCGTTGTCCGCGTCGGATAGAGATTTTCACCAAGCGGCCACTGCCACTGGTGATCACCGAGGTGATTGGTCACGCGTCTCCGAGCGTCGGAACAGGCATCGGCGGCGACGGCATAGAGGAGGCCGCAGCATGATGATTCACGAGTTAGCGCCGGACGATTGCATGGAATTCGTAAGGGCGGGCCGACTGGCCCGACTAGCCTGCTGCCGCGACGACCGTCCATACGTGGTGCCGATACACTACGCCGTTGATGGAAACGTGCTCTACAGTTTCACGATGCCGGGCCGGAAGCTCGACATAATGCGGGTAAACCCGTTTGTCTGTCTGGAAATTGACAAATTCGATCACAGTCACGAGTGGACGAGCGTCGTCGTCGACGGCGTGTTCAGGGAATTGGGGAATGAGGAGAACCGGAACCAGGAAAGGATTCATGCATGGTCGCTGCTGCAGCTGCAGATCGATTGGTGGGAACCAGGGGCCCTGAAGCCGCAACAGCAGCCAGTCCACTCACAGTCTCCGCATGTGTTTTTTGCAATCGAGATTTCAGCGGTTTCAGGGCGGCACGCCAGCAAAGGCGATAGCTGACATTTCCGGCGCGCCAGTGACGGTGCTGACATTCGGGTCTGCGGTTGCGCGACACGACCGGGAGGCGGGTCGTCGTAGAGGCTATAAACTTCAAGTGTCGGCAGAGACCCTTGGCCCCCGCGACCAAATGAAGCTGCGCGACATGCGGGATGTTGGCTAGAAATTGATCTCGATCAAATCGTCGAAAAATAAATGCTGACTATATGGCAGCCTCAAAGACCCACGGGCGATATAGGATGGACTTGCGATGAACCACCGACAGGACGTGCACACGTCCGAAGTTCCGGTCCTCTGCGTTGCCTGCGAGGCCAGGCACCGCGGCGTATGCGGCGCACTCGATGCGGAGCAGCTTATGGCGCTTGCAAAGACGTCTACGAAGAAGCGGCTGGAAGCAGGGGCGGAGCTAGTCGGCGATGCCGAGATCATCGATGGTTATGCCAACATTCTTTCCGGTGTGGTCAAGCTCATCAAGGGCCTGCCTGACGGCCGCGAACAGATAGTGGGTCTTCAGTTCGCTCCGGACTTCCTGGGCCGGCCTTTCCAGGCCGAGAGCGCTGTCTCCGCGCAAGCCGCCACCAATGTCGTCCTCTGCTCTTTTCCCAAGCGCACGATCGAGGCTCTAATCAGACAGTCGCCGCAGTTTGAGCACAGCCTGCTGAAGCAGGCGCTGCGTGAACTCGATGAAGCGAGGGACTGGATGCTAACTCTTGGCAGAAAAAATGCACTGGAGAGGGTCGCGAGCTATCTGCTTTTGATTGCGAACTACATTGACCCCGCTGTGCGACCACAATCGGAAGTCATCGCATTCGATCTGCCGATGTCACGGTTGGAGATCGCCGATTTCCTCGGCCTGACCATCGAAACCGTAAGCCGTCAGCTGACAAAGCTCCGCGTGGACGGTGTTATCCAGGTCAGGCAAAGCAGGCATATCGTCGTCAACAACCCAGCTCGCCTGAAAACTTTCTCTGGTTGCTGAGAATGCTGTTCCTGATGATTGGCGCAACGTGTTCGTTCTCGAATGCCACGTGACGCCTCAGGCTGTCGAAGAAGCCGCGCAGCATGAATCCGAACGTTTCGGCCTGATCGACATGGCCGCCATGGCCGATTTCCAACAGGATGACCGTCAAATCCGCGGCAAAGCACTCGTCTGATATATGTTCACCACGCAGCCTGTCGACAGACATGTTTCGGCCAGTGCCCGCTACGGCCTTCTCATAGGCCGGGAATATGACGCTTTCCTCGTATTCGTGTGCCAGCCGAAGGATGGGCATCAGCTTCGCTGCCACTGAAAGGCACGTCAATTCATCGACATTCGAGGGAAGGCAATCGGCAATGTGCTCGAGCTCCTCGCACAAACCCACTTTCTTGTCGTGGATCAAGGTCATCGCCTCTACCAGACCCCGTTTGCCGAGTTCTTCGCTCGACAGACATCTGATTTCGCATGAACGCCGATGCGCCGTGCTTTCATCGTGGCAGACTGACATGGTTCCGCTCCTGACTTCCTTCGATCACCGAGACTGCGTCATGTCGAATGCGATTTCCTTGACATAGATCAAGGCCATCACGATCCAAATGAGGGAAATCTCCAACAACCAAAGAGTCGGGGATTTTTCCATGAGGCACGCAACGTCTATCGTCAGCCTGGGAGTTTTCAGCTTCCTGGCAATTCTTGCCGCCGCCTTCGCGCATGACAAGGCATTCGCGAACCACATGTGGGTCTTGGCCATCGTGCTGGTCATTTCGGTCATCGTGCTGCTGCGCCGGGAGAACTTCCAGCGCGCAGCTCCAGTCGATCCGTCCGCCTACATGGACGGACCGGTGCGTTACGGCGTGATCGCCACCATGTTCTGGGCGGTTGTCGGCTTGCTCGTCGGCGTTATCGTCGCTCTCCAGCTCACTTATCCCGCCTTGAACATCGAACCATGGTTCAATTTCGGGCGGATGCGGCCGCTACACACGTCAGGTGTAATCTTCGCATTCTGTGGCAACGCTTTGATTTGTACGTCACTTTACATCGTCCAAAGAACGTCGCGGGCGCGTCTGTTTGGCGGTGATCTCGCGTGGTTCGTCTTCTGGGGCTACCAGCTTTTCATCGTCATGGCCGCCACTGGATACCTTCTCGGCATTAGCGAGAGCCGCGAATACGCCGAGCCGGAATGGTATGTCGATATCTGGCTGACCATCGTATGGGTAGCCTATCTGGTCGTCTTTCTCGGAACCATCGTCAAGCGCAAGGAGCCGCATATCTATGTGGCCAACTGGTTCTACCTCGCGTTCATCGTCACTGTTGCGATGYTGCACCTTGTCAACAATCTCAGCATGCCCGTATCGTTTCTGGGTTCGAAGAGCTACTCGGCCTTTTCAGGTGTTCAGGATGCCCTGACGCAGTGGTGGTACGGCCACAATGCGGTCGGCTTCTTCCTGACTGCGGGCTTCCTTGGTATGATGTACTATTTCGTGCCCAAGCAGGCTAACCGGCCGGTCTACTCCTATCGCCTGTCGATCATCCACTTCTGGGCGCTGATTTTCCTCTATATCTGGGCTGGTCCGCATCATCTCCATTTCACGGCGCTGCCCGACTGGGCGCAGACGCTCGGAATGGTCTTCTCCATCATGTTGTGGATGCCGTCCTGGGGCGGCATGATCAACGGCCTGATGACCTTGTCGGGCGCGTGGGACAAGCTTCGTACTGATCCGATCATCCGTATGATGGTAGCAGCCATCGCCTTCTACGGCATGTCGACCTTCGAAGGCCCGATGATGTCGATCAAGACGGTGAACTCGCTGTCGCACTACACGGACTGGACCATCGGTCACGTCCATTCGGGTGCGCTCGGCTGGAATGGTCTGATCGCTTTCGCGGCACTCTACTACATGGTGCCGAAGCTCTGGGCGCGGGAACGCCTCTACTCGATGCGCATGGTGAGCTGGCACCTGTGGCTGGCAACTCTCGGCATCGTCGTCTACGCCGCCGTAATGTGGGTATCCGGCATCCAGCAGGGCCTGATGTGGCGCGAACACGACGAGCAGGGGTTCCTGGTCTACTCTTTCGTCGAAAGTGTTGCGGCGCTCCACCCCTACTATCTGATCCGCTCGCTTGGGGGGGGCCTCTTCCTGTCCGGGGCACTCTTGATGGCCTTCAACATCACCATGACCATCCTTGGATATCAACGCGACGAAGCTCCGATCGGCGGAACGCTTCCTGCCCCCCAGCCTGCCGAATAGGAGCCCGACATGGCCTTAATGGACAAACACGCGATCATTGAGCGAAATGCAACTCTTCTGCTGATTGGCTCGCTTCTCGTGGTCACCATCGGCGGCATCGTCGAGATTGCCCCGCTGTTCTACCTGCAGAACACCATCGAAAAGGTGGAGGGCATGCGTCCCTACACGCCGTTGGAACTCGCGGGTCGCAACATCTACGTGCGGGAAGGATGCTACGTCTGTCACAGCCAGATGATCCGGCCGTTCCGCGACGAGGTCGAGCGCTACGGACACTACAGCCTTGCCGCAGAGTCCATGTACGACCATCCCTTCCAGTGGGGATCCAAGCGTACGGGGCCGGATCTCGCAAGGGTCGGCGAAAGGTACTCGAACGAGTGGCACGCCCAGCACCTGGCTGACCCGAAGTCCGTGGTGCCCGAGTCGATCATGCCGAGCTACGCCTTCTTGAAGTCCACCCCGCTACAGATCAACGACCTGTCGGCGCATCTGACTGCAAATGCGCACGTAGGCGTTCCCTATTCGCAGGAAATGATCGACGCCGCAGTCGAGGATGCGAAGACGCAGTCCACGCCGGATGCAGACACCTCGGCGTTCGACGCCCGCTATCCCAAGGCAAAAAGCGGAGACTTCGACGGAGATCCGCAGGCGCTGACCGAAATGGATGCGCTCATCGCCTACCTCCAGATGCTCGGCACGCTGGTGGACTTCAAGACATACGACGAAACCGGTGGCGACCGCTGAGGAGAAAGACAATGGACTACCACACGATGCGAACCTTTGCCGATAGCTGGGGCCTTCTGGCGATGCTGGTATTTTTCATTTCCGCGTCGGCTTTCGTCTTTCGTCCTGGAAGCCGGGACGCCAGCGCCGAGGCCGCACTCATTCCGCTGAAGGACGACTGTGATGAGCGATAGGCATGTTGACGAGGTTTCCGGCGTATCGACCACCGGACACGAATGGGACGGCATCCGCGAACTCGACAATCCGATGCCCCGCTGGTGGGTCTGGACGTTCTACACGACCATCGTCTGGGCGCTGCTTTACGCCGTGGCCTATCCCGCCTGGCCGCTTCTGACAGGTTCGACGGAAGGCCTGCTCGGATATTCGAGCAGGAGCGAGGTCAGAAAGGATCTTGCTGCGGCCGACAATGCTAACCGCGGATACATGGCCGCGATCAAGGAGAAGTCTATCGATGACATCCTTGCAGACGACGAGCTTCGCAGCGTTGCCGTTGCCGCGGGCGGTGCCGCGTTCAAGATGAACTGCGTCCAGTGCCACGGTTCCGGTGCGGAAGGCTCCAAGGGGTTCCCGAACCTAAACGACGACGACTGGCTGTGGGGCGGGACTGCCGACCAGATACAGCAGACGGTTGCGCACGGCATCCGGTTCACCAAGGATGGCGAAACCAGGGATTCCATCATGCCGCCGTTCGCCGACGTGCTGGACGGCGACCAGATCTCCCAGGTGAGCACCTTTGTCGCAAGCCTCTCTGCACCTGTGCAGAATGTATCGCTTGTCGAACCCGGCAAGACCATCTTCGCGGAAAATTGCGCCGCATGTCACGGTGACAACGCCAAAGGCAACAAGGAGATGGGGGCACCGGACCTCACCGATGCCATTTGGCTTTATGGGTCTGGCGAGGATGCCATCGCTACACAGGTTCGCGCCCCGCGGGCTGGCGTGATGCCTGCTTGGGACGCGCGTCTTGGAGAAACGGCCGTTAAGGAGCTCGCTGCCTTCGTCCACTCGCTCGGCGGTGGCGAAAAGTAGATTGTTTGATCTCGATCAAGTTGGGTCTTCCGCTCGGCTGGCATGATGGATTCGTGCCAGCCGTTTTTTGTGGAGTTGGTGAGTTTCAATGAAGGTAGGCGGTTCATGCAAAATCAGGATGTGACAAGGCTGGATGCCGTCGCGACCAATTCGGCCGCCAACCGCCAGCCGCTGTACGCCCGCCGCAAGAAAATCTTCCCGAAGCGGGCATCAGGATCATTTCGGCAGTTCAAATGGATCGTGATGGCGATCACGCTTGGCATTTACTATTTCGTCCCATGGATCCGTTGGGACCGGGGTCCATTCGCACCCGATCAGGCGGTTCTCATCGACCTTTCTAGTCGCCGCTTCTACTTCTTCTTTATCGAGATCTGGCCGCAGGAATTCATATACGTCGCAGGCCTCCTCGTGATGGCGGGGATCGGCCTGTTCCTGCTGACGTCGACCGTTGGCCGTGCCTGGTGCGGCTACGCCTGTCCGCAGACCGTCTGGGTAGATCTTTTCTTGGTCATTGAGCGCTATTTCGAAGGCGACCGCAACGCTCGCATGAAGCTCGATGCTGCGCCTTGGTCTTTCACCAAGCTTCGCATCCGAGCCATCAAGCATGCAACATGGCTTGTCGTCGCGGTTCTGACCGGGGGCGCTTGGATCTTCTATTTCGCGGATGCTCCCACTCTGGCCAGGGACTTCCTTACCGGCAACGCCGTTCCGACCGCCTATGCGACCGTAGCCATTCTGACGACGACAACCTATGTGTTCGGCGGACTGATGCGCGAGCAAGTCTGCACGTACATGTGCCCCTGGCCGCGCATCCAGGCCGCCATGCTCGACGAAACGTCGCTGACCGTGACCTACAACGACTGGCGTGGCGAGCCGCGCTCACGTCATTCCAAACGGGTGATTGCGACGGGCGCAAGCGTTGGAGATTGTGTCGATTGTAATGCCTGCGTGGCGGTATGTCCCATGGGCATAGACATTCGCGACGGCCAGCAGCTGGAATGCATTACGTGTGCGCTTTGCATCGACGCCTGCGACGACGTCATGGGACGGCTCGGAAAGGAGCGTGGTCTCATAAGCTATTCGACGCTGAACGAATATAATGCAAACATGGATATCGCAACCCGCTCTGGAACGTGTGGCGTCACCCCAGAGCTCGTCCGCAATCCCGACGGAGCTTTTTCGGACAAACTGGCGCATTTCCATATCGGCAAGCTGCTGCGCCTTCGCACATTTATCTATTTCGGAGCATGGAGCGCTGTCGGCATGTCGATCGCCTTTGCCCTCGCCACCAGGGACCGGCTCGAACTCAACGTTCTCCATGACCGCAATCCGCTGTTCGTCCGGCTTTCGGATGGTGCGATCCGAAACGGATACACGGTCAAGCTGCTCAACATGGTGCCGCAGCCACGGACAGTCGTTCTGAAGCTCGACGAAGGCTTTTCCGGAGCCTCCATGACCGTGGCGGGTGCAGAAGCGACCAACGTTCTTGAAACCGAAGTCACGCTAGAGCCCGACAGGTTGAAGACGATCAGGGTTTTCGTGCGGGCTGATCCAAAGCACCTTCCGGGTGGGGCGAACGCCTTTGAGTTTGTCGTAACCGATCCATCGACGGGCGAGCGGGCCGAATACACCGCCACCTTCAATTCACCGGAGAAACCGCAGTGAGTGCGCATCGATACGCAAAAGAGTTCACAGGGCGGCACATGCTGATGATCATGGTTGCATTTTTCGGAGCGATCATCGCGGTCAATGTCGTAATGGCGAGGTTGGCCGGATCGTCCTTCGGAGGGCTCGTCGTCGAAAACAGTTATGTCGCCAGCCAGGAGTTCAACGGTAGATTGAAACAGAGCCGGGAACAGGTTGCCCTTCAGTGGGCAGCCGCCTTCAAGATCGTCGACGGTACGATCCGGTATAACCTGACTGACCACGATGGAAAACCGGTGTCCGTAGCCTCTGTCTCGGTCCAGTTCCGGCACCCTTCCTATGAGGCTTCGGATTGGAACGTTGACTTGCAGCCAGCGGGCGACGGCACGTTCGAGGCAGCGCATGCGGCCCGCGATGGCACGTGGAACGTCCAGATTGACAGCGAGGTCGGACGAAGGGTTCCATACCGCGACGTCCGTAGGATCACGGTCCGCAACGGAGAATTGCAATGACTTGCTGCGCGCCTTCCGCGGAAATGGCGATGGACATTGAGTCCTTGAAGAGGGCGGGCCCCTCCGCCGACGAAATCAAGTTTGCAGCAAAGAAGCTCGGAGACGGGAGTTTCCAGACCGACCTTTCCGTTCCGTCGATGCACTGCGCAGCATGCATGTCCACGATCGAGACTGGATTGGCGTCGCTCGAGAACGTGGTCTCGGCACGAGTGAACCTTTCAACCAAAAGGGTCGCGGTCAAATGGAAGGGGCCTGATGCGCCACCGATGATCCAGAAGCTGGATTCCCTTGGATATCCAACGCATCTGACCGACGATTTCGTGTCCGATAAAGACAAGACCCTTTCCGAGCTCTTACTGGCTGTCGCCATCTCAGGGTTTGCCACGGGCAATATTATGCTGCTCTCTGTATCGGTCTGGTCCGGCGCTGAAGGCGCGACCCGCGATCTCTTCCATTGGGTGTCTGCCCTCATAGCCATTCCGGTCATCGTGTTTGCCGGACGCATCTATTTCCGCTCGGCTTGGAATGCCCTGCGACATGGCCGGATGAACATGGACGTGCCCATCGCAATTGGCGTGTCTCTGGCCTACTCCACCAGTCTCTACGAGACCATCACGCACGGGGAGCATGCCTACTTCGACGCCTCGGTATCGCTGCTGTTCTTCCTGTTGATCGGGCGGACTCTCGACCATGTCATGCGGGACAGGGCGCGGGCCGCGGTGAGCGGGCTCGTCCGCCTGTCGCCCCGAGGAGCTGTTTATATAACGAGGGACGGCAGCCGAGAGTATCTGCCGATCGGCCAGATCGAGCCCGGCATGGAACTGGTGATCTCGGCTGGAGAGAGAATTCCAGTCAATGCCACGGTCGTCGACGGCGTATCGGAACTGGACTGCTCTCTCGCAACGGGTGAGAGCGCAGCACGAATTATTTCACCTGGCTCGGAAATCCTGGCGGGAACGCACAACCTCTCAGGCCCCTTGATTATCAGAGCCACCGCCGCTGCGAAGGATTCGTTCCTCGCCGAGATGGTCAGCCTCATGGAGGCCGCAGAGCATGGGCGAGGAACCTACAGGCGACTGGCTGACAGGGCGTCCGCAATGTACTCGCCTGTGGTGCACGTCACAGCGCTGGCGACATTTGTCGGCTGGATGATCGCAACAGGCGACTGGCACCACGCCATTACTGTCGCAACCGCCGTCCTCATTATTACATGTCCATGCGCTCTCGGCCTTGCTGTCCCCATCGTCCAGGTTGTGGCAGCTCGGCTGCTCTTTGAGAACGGAATCATGATGAAGGACGGTGGGGCGCTTGAGCGGCTTGCCGAAATCGACACCGTCGTGTTTGACAAGACGGGGACGTTGACGACCGGAAGCCCAATTCTGCAGGCGGTATCCGATAGAGATGACGACGCTTTGGGTGTCGCGGTCGCGTTAGCACGCTCGTCACGGCATCCGTTTTCCCGCGCCATCTCCAGGGCGCATCCCCACATTTCAGATGCAGTGCGGCTGGAGGCTGTGAAGGAATATTCGGGGCTTGGAGTCGAGGGCAGGGCGGGGGGGCACCTATGGCGACTGGGCCGGGCCTCCTGGGCAACGATGCCTCTTCTGCCAAACTGCACGACAGTCGGCACTGTGCTATCCAAGGATGGGATGATGGTCGTGTCGTTCGATTTCATTGACGTCCTCAGGAGAGATGCGCGCGACGCGGTCGATCAATTGCGCCGAGAGGACATGCGGATAGAGATCCTGTCGGGTGATAGGAAATCGGCAGTGGCAAAGGTCGCTTCGCAGCTTTCAGTCCATACGTTCAGTGCTGGCGGGTTGCCCGTCGATAAGGTGAAGCGCCTGCATCACCTGAAGGCGACTGGAGCAGAAGCGCTTATGGTCGGGGACGGGATCAATGACGCGGCCGCGATGATTGCGGCCCACGTCTCGATGGCTCCTGCCTCGGCTGCCGATATCGGCAGAAGTGCGGCAGACTTTATCTTCCTGCGTGACAGCCTCAATGCGGTTCCCCTCTCTTTGAAAGTTGCCAGGCATGCGGAGAGGCTGGTGAAGCAGAACTTCACCTTGGCGATCGGCTACAATCTCGTGGCGGTCCCCTTGGCGATCATGGGACACGTCACACCGCTCATTGCTGCGATCGCAATGTCCGGCTCTTCGCTGCTTGTCATCGGGAACGCGATGAGGCTGACTGCGGGCGAAGGATGGCTCCGGCGCGTGTTCCGGTCGGTCCACCGCCGGCGCAAACTGGTGGAAGCCTGATGGAAACGCTTCTCTATCTCTTGCCAATCGCGCTTCTGCTGGGAGGGCTTGGGCTCGCTGCGTTCGTTTGGGCGCTCCGTTCGGGCCAATACGAGGACCTCGACGGAGCGGCGGAGCGTGTGCTCATTGACGACTGATCCGGGCATCAATGGTTGGGCTGCCGGTCCCACCTGCCTATACTTACCAGAACAGCCGAAGGCAGTTATATCGACAAAGTTAACGGTGGCAGCGTTTGACTCGGACAGTTTGGCAATGGTTTAAGTCCGACGTCTTATCGCTCACGAACTAGGCGCTCGGATGCTGAAGGGCAGGAGAAATTTGGCCGCAAAGGCTGTGCTTGGCGCGAAGTCCGCGATGATGAGCGGCAACTTGCCGACCTTTGAGCACATCGTCACAGGTGTCACGGAAACCTTTCTCTGGCGCGTGGATGACTACCCTTGGGAGCGCAACGTTTGGAATTACCATCCGGAGATCGAAATCCACCTCTTGCGGCATACGTCGGGCATGGCGTTTGTCGGCGACTATATCGGCGAATTCCATCCCGGTTATCTGACTGTCATCGGGCGCAACCTGCCGCATGACTGGGTGACAGCGACGGCACCGGGCGAGGTCATCGAGGGGCGCGATATCGTCATCCAGTTCGACCCGGATCGCATTCGCAGCATCACCGCCATGCTGCCGGAATTTGCACAGCTGGAGGACTTCTTTACCCGCGCGGAACGCGGGCTTGTTTTTTTCGGGCAGACGCTGACTGAGGGCATCGCGCTTGTGGAAGGCATGGGGGAGGTGAAGGGCTTTGCGCGGCTGTCGATGTTCGTGCAGTTGCTCGAACTGTTGAGCGGCACGCAGGAGTACGAAATCCTGTCGTCACCGGAATTTGCACCGAAGCTGAACGCCGAAACGCTCGACGTTTTGCAGCGTGCATTGATCTATATTTTCGAGAATGTCGCCAGTGACATCCATCTTGCCGAGGTGGCCAATCTAGCCGGCATGAGCGAAACGGCTTTCTCCCGTTTTTTCAAGAAGAACACCGGAAACAGCTTTACCGACCATGTCAACAAGCTGCGCATCTGGCAGGCGTGTAAGCTGCTGGCGGAGACGGATATGCCGATTACTGAAATTTGCTTCGAGGTCGGCTATCTCAACATCTCCAATTTCAACCGGACGTTCCTGCTGCATCACAAGATGACGCCGTCGGCCTATCGGCGGCTGACCGGACAACGCCGTCCCTCGCGCGCCTGATCGCGCGTTTTTGTGCAGAGCAATGAAGCTATGTTTAAACTTCCCTCTTAATGCCATTTCTAGGGTATTTTTTCGCATTAAAGTATAGATTCGACGCATGGCGCGCGCTAGTTCCTCCAATCCAGATACGTAGGATCAACCCCAGCGAAAGAGTTCGCTATGGAGAGACGGTCGTTTGATCTGAGGAGATTTCGGCGGCTGTCGCAGTGACCTTTAGGGGAGGTTCATCACATGACCAATGGAAAGAAGCTCGTTTCGAGCATTGCCTTCGCTTGCCTGCTTGCTGGCTCGGTATCCTCGATCGCGATTGCGGCCGAATGCTCCGGTACGATCAAGGTTCTCGCTCAGCCGCGCGACGGATTGACTTTGCTTGAGGAGCAAAAGTCCGAATTCGAAAAGCTCAGCGGCGGCGCATCATTCGAGATCGACTATCTGAACGAGAACGATCGCCGCGCCAAGAGCAAGGCCGATGCGTCGACGATCGGTAAGTACAATGTCTACTATATCGACGAAGCCAATGTGGCGCTGTTTGCGTCGTCCGGCTGGGTTGCGCCACTGATGGATTATTATCCGGTCGAGTACGACTATGCCGATTTCGATCCCGGCCGGCAAAAGGTTGCCACCTATGACGGCAAGGTCTGGTTTGCACCGTTGACCGGCGGCGGTGATCTGATGGTCTACCGCAAGGATCTGCTCGAGGCCGCAGGTATCGCCCCGCCGAAGACGCTCGACGAGTATGTTGCAGCCGTCAAGGCGCTGAACCAGCCGGACAAGGGCATCTATGGCACAGCATTGCGCGGACAGCGTGGGTCTGGCGCCAATGTCTGGCGCTGGATGCCCTTCTTCAAGGGCTTCGGAGGCAACTGGTTCGACGGCACGACGCCGGTCTTCGACAGCGAGGCCGCCGTGAAGGCGACCGAAACGTATCTGGAGCTCTTCAAGTATTCGGCCCCCGGCAGCCAGACCGGCGGGTGGGACGAAGTCGTTGGCGCATTCACCTCCGGCCAGGTAGCGATGATCATCGAATCCACACCGCTGGTCGGTATGGCGATCGATCCGAAGTCTTCGCAGGTCGCAGGCAAGGTCGGCTACATGCCGCCACCGACCCCGCTGACCGGCGGTGGTTACGGCCACGGTCTTGCCATTGGCACTAAAGCCAACACGGACGAAGCGTCCAAGGCCTGCGCCGGCCTCTTCATCGCTTGGGCTACTTCCAAGGAGAACGAGAACCGCCGACTGGAAGCAAACCAATTCAGCGAACTTAACCGCACCAGCGTCATGACCAGTCCGAAATTTGCCGAGCTTTACGGTCCGGACCTCGGTCAGGCCCTGGCCGACACCGGCAAGGTCACGGCAGTCAATTTCTGGCAGAGCGCGCAATGGCCGGATCTCGGCGATCGCTGGGGCATCATCCTGGAAGAGCTGATCGCGGGCACGCGCGTCGACATCAAGGATGGTCTCGACGAACTCAACAGCTTTGCCAAGGACCTTATCGCCCGCGGCCAGTGAGCTGATCTTTCGCTGTCACTGACCCGGCAAGATTAAGCCCTTGCCGGGCATCCTTACACCAATGGAGAGCATTGCGACTTTTCGGAGGGGACATTCGTGAAACAGAAAAATACCCTGCCGGTGGTCTTCCTGACACCGGCAATGGCAATCCTTGCCGTGTTGGCCCTGGTGCCGACCGTCTATGCCGTGATCATCTCCTTCCAGAACCGGGAGCTCAGCCGGCCGGATGGCAGCTTCATCGGCTTCGCAAATTACATCGGCCTGTTTTCCGATCGCCGGTTTATAAATGCCATCGGCGTGTCGCTGACCTGGGAGGCTGTCACGGTTGGCATGACACTGATCATCGCGATCGGTCTTGGCATTCTGCTATTCGAATGCGCCTCGCCGCGCATGCGCAATGTTGTGGCCTTTCTCTTCCTGATACCGGTCATCCTGCCGCGCGTCTCGGCCGCCTTTGTCTGGAAATTCGCTTTCCATCCGCTCTATGGGATCATCACCTATCCCTACAAGGCGATCACAGGCCAGCCGCTCGATCTCTTGTCCAACCCGCTGACAGCGCTCGGCACTGTGGCTCTGGTCGATGTCTGGCAATGGGGCCTGTTTTTCGCAGTCATCGTTCTGAAACTCCTGGAAACGCTGCCGCCGCAGCCCTTCGAGGCGGCACAGCTTGACCATGCGAAGACCTGGGAGATCTATGCCTATGTCGCCATCCCGATGCTCAAGGCACCGCTGATCTCGCTTGCCTTCGTCAAGATGATCGAGTCCCTGCGCGCCTTCGACCTGATCTATGTCATGACCCGCGGCGGTCCTGGCATCGCGACTGAAACGCTTGACATGTACGCCTTTTCGCAGGGCTTTATCGAATCCGGCCGGATTTCCTATGCTTCGAGCATGGCCGTTTTGATGATGATTGCAACCTCGCTGGCATTCACCTTTATCTGGAAGAGGGTCAAGTCATGAGCGCGCCCAGTTCCGGCCGGCTCGTCGGTCGCATTATCCTGCTTGCCGCCGCGTTCTCGGCGATTTTCCCCGTCTTCTGGACGCTGCTCAATGCCTTCAAAAACCGCGTCGACATCGTCACACCGACGCCGCTGTTCTTCTTCACGCCGACACTGGACAATTTCGCCTATGTGCTCGGCCGGGCCAGCGTCTTTGAAGGGCTTGTCAACTCGATCCTGATTTCTGGCGCTTCGGTGCTGATCGGTGCCATACTCGGCTTGCCGGCCGCCTATGCCATCGCCCGCTATCCGAACCGCTGGTCGCATGACATCCAGTTCTTCGTGTTGTCGCTGCGCTTCCTGCCACCGGTCGCGATCGCTATCCCGCTGATGGTCATCTGGCTGGATTTCGGGCTTTACGACACACGTCTCTCGATGACGATAACCTACACGCTGCTCACGCTTGCAACCGTGATCTGGCTCAGCGTTCCGGCCTTCGCCCGTGTGCCGAAGGAAGTGGAGGAGGCGGCGCGTGTGGATGGCTACGGTCCGTATGCAATCTTCTTCCTCATAGCCCTTCCGATCGCCTCGCGGTCGCTAATCGGAGCTGTCGCCTTCAGCTTCGTACTGGTCTGGAACGAGTTCCTGATCGCGCTGATGTTGACCACCTCCGATGCCAAGACACTTCCGATCGTGGCCTCTGAGCTCACCCAGCTCGGACGCGACGTGCCATGGGGCATCCTGAATGCCTCGGTGGTGCTGCTGTCGATACCGCCTCTCTTGTTCATCGGTATCCTCAGCAGCATGCTCAACAATGCCTTCAAGCGTAAGACATCCTGAAAATTCAAAGGAATACACCATGCAAGCGTTGCTTCTCGAGCAAAAGGGCGTGCTCAGCCTCCGGGAGATCGATCTTCCACTCAATGTCGGTCCCGATGACGTCAAGATCGCCATTCACACCGTCGGCGTCTGCGGCAGCGATGTGCACTATTACACGCATGGAGCTATCGGCCCTTATGTGCTGCGCGAGCCCATGGTGCTCGGTCATGAGGCGGCGGGCACGGTCGTCGAGATCGGCTGCAACGTCCGCAATCTGGCCGTGGGCGACCGCGTGTGCATGGAGCCCGGTGTGCCGGACCTTTCCTCGCGAGCGTCAAAGCTCGGCCTCTACAATGTTGATCCCGATGTCCGGTTCTGGGCGACGCCACCCATCCACGGTATCCTGACGCCCTATGCGGTGCATCCGGCAGCCTTCACCTACAGGCTGCCAGACAATGTCTCCTTTGCCGAAGGTGCAATGGTAGAGCCCTTCGCCATCGGCATGCAAGCTGCGGCACGGGCACGAATTGTGCCAGGCGACGTGGCGGCCGTTATCGGCTGTGGGCCGATCGGCATCATGGTGGCGCTGGCGGCGCTTGCCGGCGGCTGCAGCCGGGTGTTCATCTCGGATTTCAGCGCCGAAAAGCTCGCCATCGCCGGTCGCTATCCGGGCATCGTGCCGGTCAATATCGCCGATCAATCCCTCTTGGAAGTCGTGCAGCGGGAAACCGGAGGCTGGGGTGCGGATCTGGTGTTCGAGGCAAGCGGCAGCCCCAAGGCCTTCAACGGCATCTTCAATCTTGTCCGGCCGGGCGGTGCGGTGGTTCTGGTCGGCCTGCCGGTGGAACCGGTGGAGCTCGACGTACCGGGCGCGATCTCCAGGGAGGTCCGGATCGAAACGGTGTTCCGCTATGCCAATATCTTCGACCGGGCCCTGGCGCTAATCGCGTCCGGAAAAGTGGACCTGACGCCACTGATTACCGGCACATTCGATTTCAAGGATAGCATCAAGGCGTTCGATCGGGCGGTGGCCGCCAATCCCTCCGACGTGAAGCTGCAGATCCTGATGAACAACGGGGAGATCTGAGAATGGCGAACATCGTATGCTCGCATGTCGACAAGGCCTATGGCGCAGTCAGCGTCATCAGGGATTTCAACCTGGACGTTGCCGATCAGGAGTTCATCGTTTTCCTGGGCCCTTCGGGCTGCGGAAAGTCCACGCTGCTGCGAATGATTGCGGGGCTTGAGGACATCTCGGGTGGCGACGTGATTATTGGCGGCAAGACAGTCAACGACC
>NZ_JBFUBH010000056.1:0-18043 GCF_056405855.1 Pararhizobium sp. P1_E7
TCGAAGCTCAGGGACGAACTGCTCAACGGAGAAATCTTCTACACGCTCAAGGAAGCGAAGATCATCATCGAGGGCTGGCGGCGACACTACAACACCGTGCGTCCGCACTCGTCACTGAACTACAAGCCACCGGCACCTGAAGCCACCGTGTGGCCGCGCGTCAGAACGGCCCAGCTTCAACGCCAGCAGTGGCGGTCAAACCCAGCATGCACTAACATTAAACCCGGATCACCCGATGGGGGCAGACCAAGAGCATGTATCGTGACCTTTCCGGGGTCATTGTGGCTGCGGGAAAGATGACGGTGCTGCATTTCGATGTCGGTGGAGTGGCTGACTTTGCCGCCGCGAATGACCGTTTCCGTGCTAACGAGAACTCGATGCTTTACACGACGCCGTCGCTGAAAACGCTCCAACTACAAATCGCGGCCACGGGTGAAATGCCTGTATCGGCCTCAATCAAGAAGGATGCCGGAGGAGCCGAAGAAGCGGATTGAAGGTGGCGACTGGTAAATCTTACGGTGTCTTGCCTGAAAGCTGCGTGCGCTGCACCGCACAATCAAAAACTGGGGGATGATGATGTCCGTCTTGCGTAACGCCACGCTTTTGATGCTTGAACGCCTGAAAGGATACGAACTTATCGTGTTGATCCTGTTCGGCGTCGTTTCCGGCGGGGCGTTCCTTTTTATGACGTTGGCCAGCGAAGTGCTCGAAGRCGAGACAAGAGGCTTCGACGAGGCGATCCTGCTTTCATTGAGGGAGCCGGCCGATCCTTCCCTCCCGATAGGCCCCGTTTGGATCAGCCATGCCGTCAGCGATATCACGAGCCTTGGCGGCACGACCGTGCTTGCGCTCGTCACGCTGGGAACGGTCGGCTATCAGGTTCTGGCGCAGCGGCGTCGCGTGGCGATGTTTATGCTGATTGCCGTGATAGGAGGCTGGCTGTTGAGCCATGTGCTCAAACTCGGCGTCGCACGTCCGCGGCCGGACATCGTGGCGCACCTTGCCGAAGTCAACGACCTGAGTTTTCCAAGTGGCCATGCCATGCTGTCAGCGGTGACCTACCTCACGCTCGCGGCGATCCTCTGCCGGACGCAAGATGATCGAGGCACCAGGATCTACACGATATCCCTCGCCGTCATCCTCTCGCTCGTCATCGGCTTGAGCCGCATCTATCTCGGCGTGCACTATCCGACCGACGTGCTTGCCGGATGGTGCGCGGGTGCAGTCTGGGCCAGCGGCTGCTGGTTGGCGGCACGGCGTTTTCTGGCAAACTAATGACCGGGAAACGGCGACGGAGAAAGGGCCTGCTTCAAAGAACGCCTGTCATCAGTCGATCGGCTCGCGTTCCCTCTTTGTAAAGGAGCAGGACCAGGCAGGCAGCGAGGATGCCTGTGAAAGCCCCGCCAAGGACGTCACTCGCATAGTGCGTCCCAATGTAGATGCGAGAGACCGACACCACGCAGGCGGCGAACAGGAACGCCAATCCGCGCTTGCTCAAGCCATGAAGCAGAAAAGCCGCTGCAATCGCGAAAGTCGGAGGGGAAGGAGTAGTCGGCACTGCGGTCAATCAGCAGTCTCGTGATGCTGCCATCGTAGGGCCGAGGGCGCTGCACGAAGAATGGGATTGTCAAACGGCATTGAATATTAATATTCCAAGCCGAAACACAAATGGGATCAATTGATTGATGCCCAGCCCTGCGACGAAGGAAAGTCCAGACGCCGCCAGAACGTGTCTATTGCGCCTTCCGCCAGGACCGAACCACCATTGAATCGCGACCGCAAGGAACAAGCAATGGAACTCCGATTGAGGATATGGATATGATCGTCTGATCAGCGGTGCCGTTCTGACCTGCCCAGCCACTGTGTCACTCTTACGTCGAGATCATACATCGGCGCCTTCCTCCCGTTTCTCGTTGGTTTTCAACCAGCGCCTCATCGGCAACAGGCCTACGGCAGCCAACCCGGCGAAAATTGCACCCGCGATAAAGGTGCCTTGCGGCCCGATCCAATCCCAAAGGCTTCCGGCCACGACGCTGGCAACCAATAGCGCCACCCCTGACATGAGATTGAAGATACCGAACGCCGTTCCGCGCAGTTCACCCGGCGCGGTGTCTGCCACAAGGGTCGCAAGCAGGCCTTGGGTAAACCCCATATGCAGGCCCCACAGAACGATGCCCGCCCCCAGGCCGGCCAGGCCTGGCAAAAAGGCCAGACTGATATCGGCGGCAACAAGCAGTGCCAGTCCGATTGCCAGCAGCGTCACCCGATCGATCCGGTCGGCCAGGACACCGACGGGATAGGCAGACAAGGAGTAGGCAACATTCATGACGATCAGCACAAGTGGTACCAGCATCAAAGGCAGGCCGACAGATTGCGCGTCAAGGATCAGAAAGGCCTCGCTGAAGCGGGAGAGAGTGAAGACGGCTGAAACTGCGACAACCATCCAATAGGCTTGCGGCAGCCGGATGAGTTCCGCATGGCTGAAAGGCGCACGGACATCGCGAAGACCATCTGGCCTGCTTGGTTCCTCGACCGCGAAGACCACCACCAGGAACGACAAAACGGCTGGCACAACTGCAATCCAGAACACGACGGAAATTTGATCGGCAGTCCACCACATCAGTGCCAAGGCCAGAATTGGACCGATGAACGCGCCGATCGTATCGAGTGACTGCCTGAGGCCAAAACTTGCACCGCGCAGATGAGAAGGACTGATGTCCGCGATCAGGGCATCGCGGGGCGCTCCCCTGATGCCCTTTCCGACCCGGTCGATGAACCGCGCCGCTATCAACCATGCAACGGAGGGAGCGAGAGGAAAAATGGGCTTGGTAAGTGCGGCCATTCCGTAGCCGATCACCACGAGCAGCTTACGCTTCCCCAGCCAGTCGCTGAGTGCCCCCGAAAACACCTTCGTGATTGAGGCGGTGGCCTCCGCCACCCCCTCAATGATGCCGACCGTGAGCACCGACGTGCCGAAAACAGTGACCAGATAGACAGGCAGCAGTGCGTGGATCATTTCCGACGAGACGTCCATCAGTAACGAAACGAAACCGAGCGCCCAGACACCCGCCGGAATGTCGCGCCAATGAGAACCCCGCTCCCGGCCCATGATGGTCATTCGTCAAATTCCATTGTCGGTGATTGTGTCTATCGATGATCTACCTCTTTGAGAAATTACAAATCGGTATTTTTCGGCAAGTGGCAACGCGGCTTACCCACAGAACCGACGAACCAATGCCCTGCGTCGAACCTCCAAACCCATGGCAGGTTGCGCGACCAGAAACATCGGTGGATTTGCACGCTATATGTGCGGCCTACCCCTTTCTCGGTCCGACGCTCATAAAAACACTCGGTTCGGAGCCAAGCTTGGGAACGCTGTACACGACGTAGGCAGCATTCGGATCGTCGCCCCTCCCGAGCGAGTCGGCAGGCATTCCGGGCACCGCCAGACCCGCGATGTCGGGAGCCTCCTTCAAAAGCCGCATAACGGCTTCCAACGGGACGTGTCCCTCGATGAAATAGGACCTCAACACTGCAGTATGGCAGCCCTGCGTTGCATCAGGGATCCCGAACCTCGCCTTGATAACACACTGAGATCGTCGGCATCACGGATGTCGACGTTGAAGTCCGCGTCAGACATCGCCTTTGCCCAGGCATGGCAGCAGCTACAGTTCGGATCTTTGTAGAACGTCATCATCGGCTGCGATGCCCAGGCGGGCGCGGCTTGGGCGGCAACTGCGGTAGCCGCCGCGATGCAAAGAAATCGTCTCCTGTTCATGCTACTTTTCATTTCTGTAACGGCAGCATCGCATGGACACCATCATGCCCCTGACCCGTTTCAGGTGAACGGTAAGCTGGCGCAGGGCCTCCTCGAAATCGTCGATACTGCGGACGGAGAACGGTTCCGCCTCCGCGTGTCGCGGCATGCCGAAAGTCTGTCGGCGACTGTGGCGATCAAGCGTAACGCTGGTCTCGAACATCATGCATTGGTCCCCGTCGCAGGCAACCACCATCTCTTGCAGAGCGCCAAGGCCTCGACCGAACCGCACGAGTTCGACGCCGAGCTTGTGCCGGCCAATGGCGCGGACAGCGAACGGCTTGCCTTCACGATGCATGAGCCCAAGGGGCACCGCCATTAAACTTGACGCCTGGCTAAAAACGGCTCCTCAGAGTGCTTTTCTTGGCGAAGGGGATGCACAGGAGGGCGACTAGGGTGAGGAAGGCTATCATTGCCCAAGCCTCGTTAATAGCCTGGACAATCGCCGCGTTTTGGACAAGCGGATCGACCATCGCCACCATCGACTCGCTCAGCGGTCCTTTCGGTCGGGCAAGAAACACTTCGAGAGGAATGCCGACGAACTTCGCCGTATCGACGTCACCAGCCTGCAGCGATGCAGTCATCGCCTCCCCATGGACGGGCGAGCGTGTGTAGATCACAGTATCGATCAGCGCCAAGCCGATCGCGCCGCCCAGATTGCGCATCAGGTTGAAAAGGCCGCTAGCATCGGGAATTCTGGCCTCCGGCAAGTTGCCGAGCGCCAGTCTGGTAGGCGGGAGCAGACAGAACATGATGGCGACGCCACGAATGATCTGCGGCCAAAACATGCCGTCGTAGTCGGTTTGCGGATCCTGCATCGCGCTCATTCCAAGTCCGAATGCGAAAAGCCCGAAACCTGCGGCTGAGAGGATCCTTGCGCCGACACGCTGTTCCAGCGCCACGGCGAACGGCGCGGTGATGAGCTGCGCTATTCCTGTCACCAGCATGACCGTACCGATCTCAAGGGCATTGTGTCCGCGGACGAAGGCGAGGAACACAGGCATGAGATAGACCGAGCCAAACAGGCCGATGCCCAGCACAAAACTCAGAATACAGCCGACCATGAAGTTTCGATCAGAAAAATTGGTCAGGTCAACAACGGGATTTTCTGCTCGCAGCGTCCGGCGGCAGAAACCCAGCGCCGATGCAAGACTGAAAGCCAACAGACCAAGCACAAGGCCCGAAATCCAACCCCGCGTCGGAGCTTCCTTAAGCGCCAGCTCCAGTGCCGTCAGCGCTCCCGCCATCATGATCAGCGATAGAAAGTCGAGGTGTCGGAATTCTGAACGGTGTGCCGATTGCCGCGGCAGGAACCGGGCTGCGCAAACAGCAGAAAGAACACCCGGAACAACGTTGATCAGAAACAGCCAGTGCCAGGAATAGGTCTCCGTCAGCCAACCGCCGACGATCGGTCCCACCGTTGGCGCAAGCACGGCAAGCACACCTGCAATCGTGGTCGCGACGCCTTGTCGAGAGACGGGAAACAGGATGAACACGGCCGAAAATACAGCCGGGATCAGTGTGCCACCGGAAAAGCCCTGAAGTACCCGCCAAGCGACCAGTGTGCCGAAGCTGCCGCTGAACGCACAGCCAATCGAGGCAACCGTAAAAACCGCGATTGCCGTTACGAACAACCAGYGCATGCTCAACAGGCGAGTGAGAAACCCAGTCAAGGGAATGGCGATCACTTCGGCGATCAGATAGGCGGTCTGTATCCAGCTCATCTGGTCCGGATGAATGTTCAGAGCGTCTTGGATGGTGGGCAGCGACGTGGCCACTACCTGCACATCGAGAATCGCCATGAACATGCCGACGCACATGGCGACGAAGCCAATCCAGATGGCAAAGGAATTTGCTTTCAACCCCGTCGTGTCAGAATGTTGGGACATGACGCGCTCCGGACAGCGCCGCGTTTTCTGCACGTATTCGGATGGCAAGAACCGCAGCATTTGCAACAGAAAACAACAAAGCATAAATCGGCATGCCAAGGGAGATTGGAAGTACAGCGATTTCGCCGATGACCACCACATAGTTCGGATGGTTCAGGAATCGGTATGGGCCTCGCTTCACAAGGCCAGCATCGTGCAGAACGATGATGCGTGTCGTCCAGCGGCGACCCAGTGTGGCCAGCACCCAGACTCGCAGCACCTGCAAAAACAGGAAGACCGAAACCCAAAAGACATCCAACGGCTGTTCCCAGCCGAGAAACCAAAGCCCACAAAGCCAGGCTGCGTRCAATCCGACGATAAGCGGGTAGTGCCGGGCAGCAACCTCGAAGGCGCCCTCGGCGAGAAGTGCTCGGGTGTTGCGGCGGGCAAGCCACAACTCACCCAGACGCTCGGCGGTCACAGCGGCCAACAGCAGGATCGTCGCGGTCATGCGTCCCTCTTTAAGGAAACGCAACTGACGCAGAATCCGGGGCCTAGCGCGGTAAGCAGCGTTCTGGGAGGAAGTCCGGCCTGAACGAGACGGTCGAGAACGAACAGAGCAGTTGGAGCCGACATGTTTCCGTAGTCCGACAAAACGTCCCGCTCGTGGTTGAGCGTGCCTTGCCCCAAGGACAAGGCGGTTTCTAGGGCATCAATGACCTTCGCACCGCCTGGGTGACACGCGACCCGGTCGATGTCGGCAAGAGAAAGCTTTGAACGGGAGAGGATCTTCGAAACGGCGGACGCTATATTTTCTTCCGCGAAAGGCGGAATGGCGCGGTCGAAGATCACACCAAGGCCTTCAGGATCGACGCTCCAGCCCATGATGTCGAGGGTGTCGGGCCACATGTGTTGGCCGCTCATCTCAACAGAAGCAATCCCTTCTGCATCAGTTCGCAGGACGCAAGCAGAAGCGCCATCGCCGAACAGGGCGGTGGCAACGATATTGGCTTTGGTCAACTGATCCATGCGGAAGGCGAGAGTGCAGGTCTCCACCGCGACGACGAGTACAATCGAACCCGGTCGCGAAGACGCAAGTCTCGCGGCTATCGAGAGACCGGACACACCGCCGGCACAGCCAAGACCAAACACCGGGACCCGCTCTATGTCCTCGCGGAAACCCAATTGTTTTGCGACGCGGGCTTCGAGACTTGGCGTCGCAATACCGGTAGAAGAAACCGTAACGACTGTATCGACCTGGTCGGCGCCAAATCCTGCCGCCTCAAGAGCTTTGGTTGCCGCTTCGACGAAAAGGGCACATGCACCTTCGATGTAGGTGGTGTTCCGCGTCGGCCAATCGAGTTTTTCGAGGTACCAGTCCAATGGCCGAACCGCATAGCGACGTCGAATTCCCGAACTCTCGAACACTTTCGCCAGACGCTCGAAATCGCCGAATCGAGAAGCAAACGCCTTGTGGGCTGAACGCGCCGCGTCGCGTTGATCGATTGCGTAAGGGGGAACGGCAGTTCCAATGGAAATCAGCTTGGCAGTGTCGCGCATCATGGCTCCTTGGACGTTGATCGCCATGAATGCTCGTCAGGCAGACTGACAGTACGATTAAACGAAGCGCATCAAGGAAAGTTTCCTAGATGCTGAAACCGCGCCCAGGTAGTGGCCATCTGGATCACAACCTGTTTTGCCTAGAAAATGACTGAACTTGCTGACATCGTCCTGAACGTCGCGAACATCTCCAAGATCGCCCAGATTGAGAGGTCGCCCATCGTATGTATGATCTCTCATCCTTCCTTCTCGGTCGAGAAAGAAGCGCACTGCCCAAATCTGGCGCTGCTTCAAGGGCTTCTTAACGCCAACTTGTTTGCCTGCGTTCCAAGCCGGTCGACCCAGTGCAGCAGGATCATATTGTGAGATACCCATTTCAGTTCTCCTATGGCCACCATTGGCCAGAGGGGAAACGCGCAGCTCTCGGTTCTACAACGGGGCCGACGGCCGACCTTCCGCTGCCAGGACACCACCCACCATCAGCGGACATCAGAGTTCCTGCCGACACGGCGGCTTCTGGCCCCCGAAGCGGACACTTTCTGAAACGCGGCGTCCGCCGGGCCGGGGGTTTTCAAATCGCGGAACTGCGCAGAGAGCAACATCATGGTCGCACTTCTGTCCGCTCTCAAAAGCGAGGACTCCCCCCGCTCCCTCATGGTACAATGGCAAAAGGCAGAGGGAGGAACGTCGCCGTCTCCTCACGCCGTCGCAACGGGCTATGCCAATGGCAATCGCCCAGCCGGAACTGGCAATTGGCGCTGGCGACCGAGACGAGAAAATTTCCATGCCCAAGACATACATCGTTGCGAATATCAACGTCACCGATCTGGACGGTTATGAGAAATACTTGAAAGCGGCCATCGAAGTCACAAGGGAGAACGGTGGCACGGTGTTGGTGGGCGGCAGCCCAATCGAAGCCATAGAAGGCAAATTGCACAACCGCGTCGTGGTCATTGAGTTTGAGAACATCGAAGCGGCACGCTCTGCGGCAGCAGGTTACTTATTTCTGCGTGATTCGCGCGGGAGCTCGGCCCCTGATTACAATTCGGTCATCGTGGAGGGCATATGAGCGGATGGATGAGCGCGCTTCCACGCCAGGAATATGGTATCCAGGCAGATATCGTAGAACACCACGCAGGCTCGTCCTGAATTCCCATCATCGCCGTGTTTTCCACCAGACGTCACGGGCAATCGGTGAAGAGACCGTTTGAAAAAGATGCGTCGGAGCTGTCCGGACGCACCTCCTCGATGCTCGCCCCAAGAGACTATGCCTTGCCCAGATGCTTCGGCCAAAATTCCTGATGGACTTTGGCAGCTTCGTCTTCGAGGTTCGTCGGGCCAACCACGGTGACGTTGCGCGCGCCGGTTTGCAACACCGCCCGGCTCGGCACGTTCAACCCGATCCCAGCAATCTCGCCAAGCCGCGTTTCCGAACACGCAAAAACCATACGCCCGATGCCCGACCAGTAAATCGCCCCGGAGCACATCGCACACGGTTCCGTGCTGGTGTAGAGCGTGCAATCACCGAGAAAAGCAGCGTCGTAGTGCTGCGCGGCCAGTTTAACCAGGTTCATCTCGGCGTGGTTCGTCATATCGTGGCCGGCGAAGACGCTGTTTTCGGCGCGCAGGAGGACTTCGCCGCCCTTCACCAGCACCGAGCCAAACGGTTCGCCGCCGTGTTCCATCGCAGATTTCGAAAGAGCAATCGCCTCGCGCAAAAACGGCTCGTGGTTTTCCATCGGAGTCTCCCCAAACACTAGAGCATGACGATCTTGTCTTGAATCGAAGAGACTTCCAAGGGCAGCACATCAGATTCGAGATGCTGGCAGGGGAATTAGGTCGATTTGGATGTCTCCTATTGGCGCGCGAAGCCGCCCGGAGCACACGTGCAACGGATGAAGGGGCGTGGGGGCTGCCTTCGGCCCATTGCGGGCATTTTGCGGCTCGCTCGGCCGAGTTGCTCAACGATGTGAGAGCTATTTCAGCGGGGCCTCCATAAATATTAGATGGTTTCGAAGTTCAGGCGGTGCATCGTAGTAGGGAGCAATTTCGTGGAACCCGATAGATCGGTAGAGACTGAGGGCCTCATCGTGATTGCGACCCGTATCAAGCCGCATGGTGGTATATCCGCTTTCGGCAGCCAAGTGGACAATACCCTCGGCGAGACGGCGGCCTAGCCCCAGGTTCCGGCCCTCGGGTCCGATGAACATCCGCTTCATCTCGCATATGTTTTGGTCGATCTGCTGCATCATGACACAGCCGACCACCTGTTCATTCAAACGCGCGACAAGGATGGCTCCATCCGGAGCGGAGTGTAATTGAGGAAGGCTGTCGAGGAGTGAGGCCCATTTCTCCGGCGTGTAGTAGTGATCCACGAACCAAGCATTTTCGCCATAGCGTGAGCGGCACCAGTCAAGGAAACCGTTGCACAAGGCCCGAATGGCCGGGAAGTCGTCAGGTCGGGCTGGCCCTATTTCTGATTTCTGCTCCATGTCCGTCATCGCTCGTCCTCCGAAACCACCCACTGCGCGCTGGACGTGGAGTTAGCCCCGATCTGGCGCGAGGGCCAATTATAGTCCCTGTCCGATAATGACTTCAATTGGGGCGCAAAGCGGTCAAAGCGACGTTGCGACACTCGTAAGCCAATAGTCGCAGAAAGTCTGACGGCTCCATGATGTCGCGACGACCATGCCGGGTCATTGCTTTTCACCCAATCGAGGCGCTTCATGCGTTTTCAGCTTGGTGAATTCTCGGCGGGGCATCCGATGGTCAATTCTCCTCAACCTCTGCGGACACGACTGACGGATTTGCTCGGCTRCGATTATCCGATCATTCAGGCCGGCATGGGAGGCCCCGGCCGATCAGAACTCTGCGCGGCCGTGACGGCAGCCGGTGCCTTTGGCTGCATCGGCATGGTCAAGGAGACGCCGGAAGTGATCCAGCGTGAAGTCGCGGCAGTGAGGGACAGAACCAACCGCTCTTTCGGCGTCAATCTTGTTCCATCCGTTACCGACCCCGTTTTGCTGGAAGAGGAGCTGGAGGCCTGCTTCGCAGCAAAGATTGAGGTCATGGTGTTCTTCTGGGATGTGCGGGCGGACATCGTCGATCGCGCACACAAGGCTGGATGCAAGGTTCTCTATCAGGTCGGAAGCCTCGCTGATGCGATCGCAGCCGATCGCGCCGGTGCCGACGCGATCATTTGCCAGGGATTTGAGGCCGGCGGACATGTCCATGCCAAAGTCACGACCATGGTCCTTCTCCCGCAGGTGGCGGCGGCTGTGAGCATACCCGTCATCGGCGCTGGTGGCTTCGGCTCCGGAGCAAGCCTGGTCGCCGCGCTTGCGCTCGGCGCGGAAGGAATCCATTGCGGGACCGCATTCCTGGCGACGAAGGAGTCCTACGCGCATGACTATCACAAGCAGAGGGTTATTGATGCCACCTCGTCGGACACGGTCTATTCCGACGTGTTTGCCATCGGCTGGCCACCGCAGTCGCCGGTACGGACAATCGAAAACAGTATCACCAAGCTGTACGCCGACAACCTGCTCGGGCATGGCCCCGATGATTTTCCACGCGATGTCATTGCGCAGTATGAAGACGATCTCGTCTATCGCCTGAGCACGTGGTCGCCGTTGCGCGGCATGACGGGCGCCATGGAAGCGCTGGCGCTCTACGCGGGCCAGGTTTGCGGCCAGGTGAAGCGCGTTCAGCCGGCTGCCGACGTCGTCCATCAGATGATGGAAGAGGCACATTCCGCGCTCGCCCGCTTGGGTTCGTTAAAGTAGAGGTCGCAAGCCGCTGATGACAGGGGTCCGTTGATAAATCGCACCTCTCCTAGCTGTGTCCGCTTCACGCCTCAGCGGACTGTCAACTTTCAGGGAATTGCAAGGCAACCTGAACGACCGATTTGGAGGCGCCTTGCGGACAGGCTGCTCAAGCCGGAATCTGCCTGTCAGACTTGGGCCCAAAAGGCGGCATTGGTGGCTGTTGCTGCATAAGGCCGGGAAAGGGGGAGGGAACCGTCCTCTTTCCCCATGGAGGGAGTTTAAGCTTCTCCACCACAAGCCTTTCGACAAGGGCGACATCAAGGGCGTAGCCGCCGTTTTGTTCATCGAAGAAGTCGCGTTTGACCGCTCCCCCTGCGGTTTCGTAAACGTCGATCCCGCCGATGAACTTGATGCGCCTGTCGCCGGCTTTCATGGCCTCCGCCTGCAACGCCGACTTGATCGACCGRCTGTCCCAGTTCCACGACGGCAGGCTGTTCCAGACCTCCACTTGCTTTGCGTGGTCGTCGGACACGGTGAAGGCGGAAAGCTGCTGGAAGCTCATTTCCTCGTTGCGATAAAGGTCGAGCAAGACAGGCGAGACGCGAGCGAGCGCTAAGCGCTTGCGCACCATGGTTTCGGTCATGCCAAAGCGGGCGGCGATGTCCTCGACCGGCTTTCCGCCGTCGGCGAGGACGCGAAACGCCTCGTATTCATCGACCGGGTGCATGGCCTCACGGCTGGTATTTTCTATCAGGCTGATTTCGGTCGCATCGGAACCGCTGCGTTCCTTGCATTCGATAGGGTAGTCCTTGGCGATTTCGCCGGCCTCGGCCAAGAGGTTGAGAGCGGCGAGCCGGCGACCGCCTGCGGTCACGAAGAAGCGGCCCCGCTTGTCGCCCTTACGAACGACGATGTTCTGCAAAATCCGGTAGCCATCGGCGCGGATGGTCGCGGCCATTTCCGCAATGCCTTCCTTGCTGTAGGTCTTGCGAACATTTTTGGGGTCGGCATCCAGCTTGTTCAACGGGGCGAAAAAGGTCTCGGTTACGGCTAGGGTATCGGTCATTGTCTGTCTCTTAGATTTGTCGTATCCCGTAGGGAAAGCCCCTTTCGGGCGAAGCCTCCCCGGACAGAGGGGAGGGCGAAAGCCCGCCCCTCGGCGACGGTCGGGCGGGTCAAGGGGTCGTGGCGGGCAAAAAACGGAAGGTTCAGTCGCAGGTGGAAAGCCGTTTTCTCCCGACGCGACAAGCGGCTTTGCCGCGCCTGCCCCTTGATCCGGACGGCCGGCGATGTCATGGGGCGAGAACAAACAGACCCGGCTCGGTACGGGCCTCATGATTGGGTGCGTGGGCGCCCGATGGACAAGCGATCGTTACCGGAATCGGCGGAGGCGGGCGCAGGCCGGCTCCGTGCCTCGGCATAGAGCGCGCTCCGCGCACCGAGCGGATAGCCCGAACAGTGCGAAAATTCTTTGAGACACAGGCCCTGGTCCACGGTGATCGTTTCCCACGAGGCTCCGGAAAACCCTACTGCGCTATATGGGAGCGCGGGTTTCCTCCGCCTGCTACGCTCGCCTGCGGCTCGCTCCGGCCGCGGCTGAGCCGCCCGGCGGCACTGCGGCTGGAAACGACGTGGACAGCGCTGCGCGCAGACTTTGCCCGCCGATAGCGCCGGCGCGACGTGAAACGACCGGCCGCGCCATGATCAGCGCCGCAAACAGGGCGCTCGGAACTCGAGTCAATCCGGCCACCACGAAATTTCGGTCCGGTTTCAGGCAGGCTTGCGAAGCGCATAAGTGCTTGCTTATGTGTTGCCATGATCGAACATGATATTTTCCGCGCTCTGGCGGATCCGACCCGCCGCACGATTTTCGAAAGGCTGGCGAACGGCAGCATGAATGCCAGCACGCTGCGCCAGGGCATGGATATCAGCCAGCCGGCGATGTCCCAGCATCTCGCCGTATTGCGAGCGGCGAGGTTGGTGCGTGAACAAAAGGAGGGCCGCTTCGTGAACTATGAAGTCGATCCGGACGGGCTGGCCCTTATCGCGCAATGGCTGGCAAAATACCGCGCCTACTGGCCGGCTCGCATCGACGCTCTCAAGCTCTTGCTGAAGGATATGGATCAATGAACAACGTGAAAGCCGAGGTGCAGGCTAAGGTGCAGGAAAGCGGTTTCGAGCAGAGATATGAACTGGACGCGTCGCCGGAGAAGGTCTGGCTGGCGATCAGCATCGCGGAATTCCGGGAGAAGTGGCTGCCGAGGGAGGCGCTTGCCGATCCACAGTCGCTCTCCGAAAACCCGGGCAAGGAAATCCGCTATAAATTGCGTGACGATACCCCGCCCCATCTCGAAAGCACTGTCACCTTCACTATCGCCCCGAACGGATCGGGCGGAACCAGCCTGCGGATCGTCCACGAGCTGACCGGCGCGACCTTCGAGCGGCTGGCGAAAACGGTCGCCAACGGCAACAGCCCGACCCTCATGCTCGCCGCTTGACGCGGTAAGCCTTCCCCAAAATCTCGAATGATTGGAGTTCGCCGATGCGCGAAGCAATGCAACTCGTCCCTATGGTGGTCGAACAATCCAGCAGAGGAGAGCGGTCTTTCGACATCTATTCCCGCCTGCTTCGTGAGAGGATCATCTTCCTCAACGGGGAGGTAAACGACACGGTCGCGGCGTTTGTCTGCGCACAATTACTGTTTCTCGAAGCCGAAAACCCCAAAAGGCCGATCCATCTCTACATCAATTCGCCAGGTGGCGTCGTAACCAGCGGTCTCGCGATGTACGATACGATGCGTTACATTCACGCCCCGGTGCATACGCTGTGCATGGGGACCGCCCGCTCGATGGGCTCGTTCCTGTTGATGTCCGGCCGGCCGGGCGAACGCACTGCGCTTCCCAATGCCAGCATCCACATTCACCAACCGCTGGGCGGATTCCAGGGGCAGGCATCGGACATGCTGATCCATGCCGAGGAAATGCAGAAGACCAAGCATCGCATGACACGGCTCTACGCCAAGCATTGCGGCCGCACCTACGAAGAATTCGAGCAAGCGATGGATCGCGACCGCTTCATGACGGCGGAAGAGGCATTGGAATGGGGCCTTATCGACCGCATTCTACAGGTTCGGGAAGATTCCGCCGACCACGTCGGTGCGACATGAAACGAGCCCGGCGCAATCCGGAAACAATGAGGAGTATCGGAGAAATCAGCATAGCGCCGCCCGTGAGGGCGGGATTTCGGGAATTCTCGTCGCGCAGGAGCGGGAAGGAGGGCAGCCGCAGGAGGCTCAGCATAGCGACCCGAAGGGAGAGCCGGGACCGACTGCCCCCCGCTCGCTGCGCTCCGCTTAGACCGGGGCCGGGTGCTGGCATAGAGGATGGTCGATCGGCACGAGCGGTGGCCCGACATGATTTCGAAGAAACTCACATCGAAGGGAAAACGACCCGTTTCCTACGAGGCTCCGGAAAACCCTACGGCACTATTGGGGAGCGCGGGTTTCCTCCGCCTGTTCCGCTCACCTGCGGCTCGCTGTGGCCGCGGCCGCGCCGTCCCCACGGCGCTGCGGCTTGAAAACGGGCTTCTTCATCGGGGAAAGTTCAATTCGGCAGAACATCAAGATGGCTGCTATCAGCACTATTTCTTTCGGGCGGGCAGGGAAGCACGAGGGGGAGGGGTTCAAGGCTCCTCTCGTACCGCAGCGTGGCCGCTCGATGCGGGCGCGGGCGGTCACTGGCGCTACCGCGTCAACGGTGCTGCGCCGAAGGGAAACGATCCCTTCGGCCAGAGAGCCGGTATTGTCGATGGCGCAATCAATCCCACGGAATGACGGCCATCAGGTCTTCGTCGTCCTGACCGGGATAGCCGCCGAGATTGGCATTGAGCCTGCCGTGGCCCGTGCTGACCGAGAGGCTGAAGTAGTCGCCGCCATTCTGGTTCTTCTTCTTCCAGATGCCGCCGAGTTCGACGCGCCGCCCACGTGGGGACTTCGCGAAGATGCGGAAGACCGGAGCATCCTTGTTGGTGCTGCTGAATGGCTCGCCGGCGATGTCGATGTCGTATGCGATGGAGGCGATGTTGCCGTCTTCGTTGAAGCGGATGAAGTTTGCGAGTTCGATCATTGTCTGTCTCCTGGGTTTGCGTTTGCCGAAGGGAAGGCCCCTTTCGGGCGAAGCCTCCCCGGTCTTTCCGGGAGAATGGCCTCTGATATTCCCCCGGACAGAGAGGGGAGGGCGAAAGCCCGCCCCACGGCGACGGGCGGGACTGTCAAGTGGCGTGGCGCGGAAGGTGGGGGATCTTCTCGGGTCCGCTYGCGGRCTGGCGCGGAAGATYTTCCACCTTYACGGGCCGCTTGACCGGCCTGGCCGGCGATGTCATGGGGCGGAAAAAGCAAMGYGGCCCGCARCGGGCCTCRRTRCCGGRTGCGYGAGCASCCGCTGGACAAGYGATCGTTACCGRRATCGGCGGAGACGGGCSCAGGCYGGCTCCGTGCCCWCGGCATAGAGCGCGGCCGACCGATAAGGGCGGTGGCCTTGTCCTGATTCAGTGCCCGCGGAGGGCAGTGTAATTCCGTTGCAGATTTCCCGAGGAATGCCTATTTTAGCTGAACTCACGGCGCAATCGCCGGTTCAAAGTGCTGGTGACCGTCAATATCGATTGACTAGAGGGCCACCCAACACTATGTTGAGAGCTAACAACTAACCCAGCATCCTGAGAGACATGCGCTCCGGGCGGTTGGGGGAAAAAGCCGGCGCAAGCCGGTTTTTTTATGTCTTGGGAGCAAGGCGTGTCAGCGTTACGAACACGCGTCTATATCGACGGCTACAATCTCTACTATGGTTGCTTGCGCAAGACCGCCTTTAAATGGCTAGACGTCTTGACCTTGCTCGAAACGCAAATTCTGCCGTCGATCCTCTACCGGCCAGCGCCGGACGCCGATCCGGCAACGATGACCCTACATTCGGATTGTGCGATCAAGTATTTCACCRCAAAGATCATCGAAAGCGCGGCCAAAGGTGAGGATTCTGTATCGTCCCAGGCCCAATATCACAACGCCTTGACGACGCATTGCGGTGGTCGGCTATCTTTCGTGATGGGCAATTATTCGCTCTACAAAGCCAACCAGCATATTGTTCCAGCCGACGATCCGAAGCGCTGGCCTCGCGATTGCGACAAGATCCAGGTCTGGAAGCTTGAGGAGAAGCAATCGGATGTGAATCTGGCGCTTAATCTCTACGACGACGCCCTGAGCGGCGACATCGACCAGGTGGTGCTCGTCACCAACGATACCGACCTTGTGCCGGCGTTTGAGATGTTGCAGGCGCGTTGCCCGCACATCGTCCGCGGCTTGGTGATCCCGACGCGCAAAGTTGGCGCGGGCGGGGATCTCGAACGCGAGGCGAACGTGTCGCTGGCGAAGCTGGCTCATTGGGTCAGGCGGCATATCTCCGATGACGAATTGCGGACGTCGCAATTGCCGGATGTCGTCCCCGGGCGTCGGCGGGCCAGCGTCAAACCGCACTCATGGTATGCGAAACCGCATCACCTCGCGAAGATGCTGGAAATGGCCCGCCCGGTGCTGCGCACCGAAGGCGAAGTCCTGAAATGGGCGCGCAGGGAGAGCGCGCATCTCGGCGGCCGTCGCCCGATCGATCTGATCGAGACGGATGCCGGCGCAGTCGAGGTGTTCGACTACATCGAAGCCTATATTCGCGAACAGCTCGACAAGGCCGGCGATCAGGACGATTTGTCCTCGAAATCCTGAATCTTACGGGTGGGAAGGGAGCGCGAGGGATGGGGCTTCGGGGCATCCCTCGTCCTGGCACGCGCGCTTGGATGGCGGTAAGAGACAGCAAACGGCAAGCATCCGGCCAGGCTCATATCTTGTAAACACAAAGGGCAATGCGCCGCCTCTTTCGGCGGCGCATTGCTTGCCTGCTCACACCTTCAGCGCCGCCATCCTTTCGCCGAGGAGCCATAGGGCCTTGTTGAGCTTGATATCCTGATCGATGCCGTTGACAGCGCGAGACTTCACACGGCGCGGCCTGCCGAGATCGTCGCGGCCCACGCCACGCAACCCGCCTTTGATGGCGTTTTCCTGAACCACGTTCCAGACGGTCCAGAGATCGTTGGCACGGTCGTCGTGGCGGCGGGGAACAAGCAACTGTTGCGCCTTGATCGGCGTCGCAGTCTCGCCTTCGTTGTCTCCGAAGCGCAGCACATGGGCGGCGTCGGCGAGAATATCGGCTTCCTCGTGGTTCAGCCGTAACGTCGACCAATCCTGCGGAGCGGCAAGGGTGCGTTCGGCCTCGCCGAGAACACGATAGGTGCCTTCGATGACCTTGTACCGCACATCGCCGGAATGGCGAACCTTGATGGCATCGATGGTGCCGGTCTGCGTCACCAAGGAATTGAGGCAACGGACGCGGAAAAGCCCGGCCATAAGCTCGTAGGCGCTCGTCCCGTCATTGGCATTCTTGAGCAAGATTTCGCAAACCGTGTCCCCGACATTATAGACCTTGCCGTCATCGACGCGGCGCAGGCGGATGAGATGCTTGGTAAAATCTGCCTTGCCTTCGGTGCGGCTTCGCGACTGCTTGGCGCCGACCGGCATGAAGCCTTCGTTCATGAGGCCGCGCAAAACCTCGATGGTCGGGATGGGTTTGAAACGCTCGGACCGGCTCTCATGGGCGGTCGCGGCGAAGATCGACGGTGCGATGTGGCGCATTTCGGTTTCGGTCAAGGCGCGGCCAGTGTCGAAACGGGCGGTCTGGGTGTAGATGCTCATTTTCTGTCTCCTGATTTTCCCGTTTCCCGAAGGGAAAGGCCCCTTTCGGGCGAAGACTCCCCCTCTGTCCGGGGGAATGGCCTCTGACATTCCCCCGGACAGAGGGGGGAGGGCGAAAGCCCGCCCCACGGCGGCGGGCGGGACTGTCAAGTGGCGTGGCGCGGAAGGTGGGGGATCTTCTCGGGTCCGCTCGCGGGCTGGCGCGGAAGATCTTCCACCTTTACGGGCCGCTTGACCGGCC
>NZ_JBFUBH010000057.1:0-17691 GCF_056405855.1 Pararhizobium sp. P1_E7
GGCCGGGACTGCCGAGCAACTCCTCGATATACTTGCACGGAAAGTTCATCCGCGCTGCCCGAAGAATTGTTTCGCCGACCCGAAGGCGCTTGCCGAGAAGATGACTGAGAGGAACGCCGCGGGTAGTCAGATTGCGCCTATGATCCTCAGGCGCAAGTGCGGCTTTAAACCCCGGGATCTTTGGCTCACCTTTGGCTATCGCCTCGAGAACCTCGATCTCGATCAGTGTGATGTCGCGAACATCCGGCTTCGGAGAATAGGTTCCGGTGCCGAGATAGTAGCGGTCGCCAACAATCCCACGGCCCGCAATGAGTTGCGCTTCGGCCAGTTCTTCCATTTCGTAGGAAGCTGCGGGCGCAATATGGATATGAAGCAGTTTACCCTGCCAAGTCATGCGTCAGCCCCATCAAGCCTCGGTTCGGACCTTCAAGCGAAGACCATCTCACCTTTGTTTAGTGCATACTGGTGCTTGGTTGTGGAACGACAAATCCCGGCAGTCATTGCACCCGTCGCCGCTCTTGATGAACTTTGGCGGAGAACTGGTCTTCTCGACAGTGCCAGTTTGATGACTTGTTTCTGGTCCAGTTTCAATTTTCATGCGACTGGCTGCCGTCGGGTAAAGGCCTGTCGTGGATCGTCTGGGTCTGGATATGCCGAATGCAACTTCAAAATTCTTCTTTTACTGTCTCGATCGCTGTCTGAAGCAGTTGGACCCCCCGTTCAATCTGCCTCGGGCTTAACGCTGAATAGCCCATGACAAGTCCGAGCCTGTCCGCCGTCGCCGTGCCTGGTTGCGGCTCATAAAGAGGTGAGATGCAATAAACGCCAATGCCGGCACGTTGCGCGATGTGCAGCAAACGTGTCTCGGACGACCTCGGCAATTCGTTGAACCAGACCACGACATGCAATCCGGCGTCGGCCCCCTCCACGGTGATCCGTTCGCCGAACGCGCGCTGCAGCGCACTCAGCAACGTCTCCCGGCGATCTCTGTTTAGCCGCCGTACGCGCCGCACATGGCTTTCATACCCGCCGCTTTCGATCAAGGATGCCAGGGCTTCCTGCTCGGTTACCGGTGAATGCCTGTCGAACAATTGCTTGGCGGTTGCGCATACGTCCTGCAGTTCCGGCGGCACAACGAGATATCCGATGCGCATCATCGGCGACAGTGTTTTGGAAATMGTTCCGAGATAAATGACGTTGCGTCCAGCTTCCAGACTATGGAGAGGGGGCACCGGACTAATATCATAGCGGTACTCGCTGTCATAATCGTCCTCGATCACGTAGGCTTCATTTTCCCGCGCCCATTCGAGGAGCCGATGGCGGCGCGAAATCGGCATGACGCCGCCGAGCGGAAACTGATGGGAAGGTGTGACATAGGCCAGCCTGGCTCGCACAGCCTCCAGGAGCTCGGTCTGCAGACCCTCGCCATCGACGGCTATGGAGACCGGAGAGGCGCCGGTGCTGGCGAAGATCTGGCGCGCCATGCGATAGCCGGGGTTTTCCATAACGAAGTCGCTGCCAGGGTCAAGCAGAAGCCRTGCGCAAAGATCTAACCCTTGCTGAGAGCCATTCACGATGATGATTTGCTCCAGCTCGCACCGCAATGTGCGGGCGCGCCACAGATACCCCTGCAATGCTTGCCGCAACCGCAACGATCCCCGCGGGTCGTCGTAGGCCAATCGGCCCGGTCGCTGAGCCATGACTGCGTTGACGACTTTCCTCCATGCAAGCGCGGGGAAATCGGCCGGGGCGAGATCGCCATAACGGAAATCAATCATGACGGAACTTGGCAGATAATCGAGCCATGGCGGTGTCGCCTTGAGTCGCTCGCCATAGGCCGACAGGTGCTGAGCACTCTGTTGCTGCCCCGTGGCGGCTTTCAGGCGCTGTCCGAATGGCAAGGCCGGGACCCGCGGTCTGGCGCCCTGGCGCAGTTCTACGAAACCCTCCGCCGAAAGCTGCTCATAGGCGACCGTCACCGTCGTTCGTGACACGCCAAGCTCGTTCGCCAGGTTTCGAGATGACGGCAGTTGACCGCCGGTGTCATAAACGCGGCTCACGATCTGATCCTTGAGTGCCTCGTAGATCTGGCGTGCGCCCATCTTCCTTGCGCGATCAGCTGTTGCCTGACTTGTCAACTGGACCATTTTCTTTCCGCATAACTGGCTGTTTCTTCCGGACCAGTATGCTGCCACTCTGGTCGAAAGCAAAGAGGATAGTGCGAAGCGATGACTGGCGGCAGCGAATATGGCGATTTCCAGGACGCTTCCGATCCACCACGGGGCGAGCGACTTGGGTTTGATACCCGTGCAATCCATCACGCGTTCGATCCGGCCGGGTTCTCGAGAGCGGTCCAGCCTCCGGTGTTTATGACGTCGACCTACGGCTTTGAAAGTGTGGCAGCAAATGACGCCGCGGCAGCACTGGGCGGCAGGCTCTATGCCCGCGAATACAACCCAACGACCGAGATTCTCGAGCAAAGGCTTGCAAACCTTGAAGGAGCCGAGGCGGGTCTCGTGGTATCGACCGGAATGGCGGCCTTCGGCACCTTGGTCCTGTCACTGCTGTCACAGGGCGATGAGCTTGTGGTGCACAAGACGCTTTACGCGAATACGGTTGCCATGGTCGAGCAAGGTCTGCCTCGCTTCGGCATCAAGGTCGTCCCCGTTGACCTTTCGGATCCGCGCAACCTCGACGCGGCTATCACGGAGAATACCCGCCTGGTCTATTTCGAGACCCCGGTCAATCCGCTGAGCGCTATTCTCGACATCTCGGCGATCGCAGAGCGGGCTCACAAACGGAATGTCAAAGTTGCGGTCGATAGCACATTCGCCTCGCCAGCCCTGCAACGCCCGATCGAACATGGCGCCGACATCGTGCTGCATTCTCTGACGAAATACATCAACGGTCATGGCGACACACTCGGTGGCGCGCTGCTTGGCGATGCTGAAACGCTGAATACATTGCACGAAACCGGCCTGCGCTACATCACCGGGGCGACATTATCGCCGCACTCCGCGTTCCTCATCATGCGCGGCCTGAAGACGCTGTCTCTGCGGATGGCGAGACACAGTGCTTCGGCGCTTTCGATCGCGCGCGTGCTCGAGGGGCACCCCGCCGTCGCCTGGGTGAGCTATCCGTTCCTGGACTCCCATCCCGATCAGAGGATTGCCCGCAAGCAAATGTCTGATGGGTCGGGCATGCTTGCCTTCGGCCTTCATGCTGGGTTCGACGGTGCTCGGACAATGCTTGATCGGCTGCAGTTGCTGACGCGTGCCGTAAGCCTGGGTGACACCGACAGTCTGATCTATCATCCAGCGAGCATAACACGGGCACGCCAGTCGATCCGGAAAGACGCGCACTTGATCGAAGGGGTCGGGGAAGACCTTCTCCGTCTCTCTGTCGGCCTTGAGGATGTTGGCGATCTGATCGCCGATCTTCGTCAAGCCCTTCAGGTGCTCTAACGGAACTATAGCATCGCCATTCAAATATCTCAGCGAACAGAACGACTATCGGAGCATGGAATGACCTTTTTGAGTGGGCTATCCGCATTTCCTATCACGCCCATGGACCGCGACGGCAAGATTGACGCCGAAGCACTCCGCAAGCTGATTGCCCGTCTTGCCGCGGCCAAGGTCGATTCCATCGGTGTCCTCGGCAGTACCGGCGCCTACATGTACCTCTCGCGCGAGGAACGCCGTCGGGCTCTTGCGCTAGCGCTGGAGGAAACCGGCGGCCGCATACCGGTTGTCGCTGGGGTTGGGGCGTTGCGAACCGACGACGCGGTCAGGCTGGCTCAGGATGCCAAAGCTATGGGTGCTACCGCAGGTCTGCTTTCCGCCGTCTCCTACGCGCGCCTCACAGAGGATGAAGTCTTCCAGCATTTCTCCACCGTTGCCCGCGAGAGCAACTTGTCAATCGTCATTTATGACAACCCCGGTACAACACATTTCCGCTTCACGCCGGCACTTGTCGCGCGGTTGGCCAAGGTATCCGGCATCGTGGCCATCAAGAACCCGACGGAAAATAGTGACGAGATCAGGGGACATCTCGTTGATCAGAGAGGAACCACGCCCAACAATTTCTCAATCGGATACAGCGGCGACTGGAACTGCGCAGAAGCCATGATTTGTGGCGCTGACACTTGGTATAGTGTGCTTGCCGGGATCATGCCCGACGTATGTCTGCGCATCGTAAGGGCGGCTCAAACCGGCGATATTGCAGAGGCTCGCGGGCTCGATGCCGCCCTGACCCCGATCTGGAACCTCTTCAAGCAGTTCTCCAGCCTTCGGTCGGTCTATGTGCTTGCTGACTTGCTCGGGCTCTGCCAGGCGGAGCCGCCGCTGCCGATTTTGCCCCTCTCGGAGCCGGCCAAACGCAAGGTTGCCGACTGCCTTTCGCTCCTCAGGTACGATCCAGCTGAGGTGAGGTAGAGCAGGTCGGCCCAGCACCTGGTGCCAGAGGAGCCCAGGGAGACCCTGCGAAGACTGCCTTATATTGTTTGGGCGCTGCCCCCATTTGTGGTCATCGCCACACTGGCGAGCGGGCGAAGCAGCACACTCAACGCTGTTTTCACCGGACTGATCGTGTCGTTGGCGGTTGCCTTAATCGCCGCGCCAAATGCTTTCCAACTGAGCGATGCCACGATCGCTCTCCTGAGCTCTTGTCGGGCTTAGACATCGCAAAGGCGTTGGGAACCCGCTCTCATCTCCCCCGGCACTGGCTGCGTCCTTCGAGCGCGCGCGCTGGCGTGGTCGTCGAAAGTGGCCTAGTCGTATCGTTTGCAACTGGCTCTTTCACATCCCGGATTGTTTCCTTATTTCGTTGGATAAGTTTAACGAGCCATCCTGGGACCGGATTGATGTCCGGGAGCCAATTCACCGGCATGGTTTTGAGATATCCATCTCATTGGGGAGAGCGACATGTATGTGCCTGCTCATTTCGCCGACAACTCCGCAGTCAGCCATCACGAGCTCATCCGAAACAACCCCTTAGGTACCCTCGTCACGTATGGTCAGAATGGTCTAGATGCGAATCATCTCCCCTTCTTGCTTGACGTGGCTGAGGAAAGTCTTGGCCGGCTCCATTGCCACGTTTCGCGCGCTAATCCTGTGCTCAGGGATGTTTCGACGAACGATGAAGTCCTCGTTATCTTTCGTGGCCCCAGCGGGTATGTTTCCCCTAACTGGTATCCAAGCAAACAGGAAACGGGTCGACAGGTTCCAACATGGAATTACCGGACGGTGCATGCCCATGGTCGAGCCATTATTCGAGACGATGATCGATATGTTCGGACCGTTGTGGCGAAGCTTACGAAGACCCATGAGGCCAAGAGCGCGCAGCCTTGGAAAATGAGTGATGGCCCGAGAGAATATATAGACGAACTCTTGAAGCAGATAGTCGGCATCGAGATCGAAATTCGCTCGTTCGAAGGAAAGGCCAAACTCGGTCAGGATGACGGTGTTTCAGACATGCGCGGTGCGGCTGAAGGGTTACGGACCAAGGGCGAAGTCGAACTGGCAGACGCAATAGAGATTGCAGCCACCAACTTGAGTCTTCGATCTGAGTAAGTCGTCTCTAGAGGTGTGTTTACGGACCGCGTCCCACCATCGACAGAGTCAGCATTCTCGACGACAGGCTTCCGGGACAAGGGAAATTGGCATCGGGTCGAGCAGGTGACACGTCGCCCCTTCGAAGGCCGTTCAATTGTCCGTCAACAGCGGGTCCGGATGTCCAGTTTCGGGTCCTGACACCTATTTCCGAATGACCGAGGATAGAGCGAAAGCCGTGAGGGTATCACGCACGCCGGGCAGCTCCGATATCAGCTGCCAAATCTGGCGAATGCGATCGGCTTCCGGAGACTCGACCCTCACCAGTAGGTCAAAATCGCCTGTCATCACATCACAGGCGACGACCTCCGGAATCTTTCGCAAAGCGTGGATGACCTCGCCGCCTCTCATGCGGTCCTGGCGGTAGACGAACATCAATGCAGTGGTGATGTGACTGTCGTTTCCGCCATCGCCGGTGACGATCGTGTAGCCCTTGATGAAGCCTTCGCGCTCTAGCCGTTCGATGCGAACCCGAACGGCATTGCGCGACAGGTTCACCTTAGCTGACAGCTCAGCGTGAGATGCGCGCGCGTTCAACTTCAAGGCGGCAAGGATCTGTTCGTCAATGCGGTCGAGAAGATATTTCATGCCGGACCGCGTTCCGCTTGCCGCGCTGCTGCTCCAAATCCCGTCGATTCAAAGGCGCGAACTGCAGCCTGAAGCAGGCTGGTCTTGTCCTTCTCAGCGGCATAACGTCTGGCGGCGGATGCGAGGACAAACGCGGGAAGTGCCGTTGTTTCTGCCTCAGTCAGGAGCCTTACACTCTCATATCCGGCCCGAATGGCACTGGCTTTCTCTTCGTCCAGCTCTCCAGTCGGCAGGCTCGCCCAGCCGACGAGAACCTCGGCAATCTCGGAAATCAGCACATCATCGTGCCGAAGCCGAAAGTTGATAACCCCACTGACGTCGTCTCCAAGGAAGAAGACGTTAGAAGGTATCAAGGCTCCATGCAGAGGACCGGCAGGCAGCTCATTTAGAGAGTGCTTTTTGCCTCCTTGCAGGGTCATGTGGATCCGCGCCATGAGGCGGCCAAGGCTTTTACACTTTCCTGGCGGTGGATCGTTTGTCGACGAACCTGATACGAAACTCACGACGGCAACGAGACGGCCGGCCGCCCGGAGGGTTGCATCGCCATCAATCGTGCGCGTTGGTTTCGGGCAGGGAATACCGCTGTTGTTCAGCGTCTCCATCGTTGCGAACGCCCGCTCGAGATCTAGCGGTTCGGCGCCATTTTCGAACAGCGTGACGATGAACTCACCCTCCGCAGCCCGGAAAAGATAGGTTGTTTCCCTGTCGCCGTCAGCAATACCAATCACCGATGACAGGGAGGTCATGCCGTAGGCAACCGCAATCGAGTTTCGGTCCTCGTCGGATATTTCTGTGAAAACGGCCATTCTTTCCTCCGTTCAACCGCGCATAGTCTTCGAGACATTGGCAAATTCCGCGGCGTCTCCAAAAATCTGATGAGCCTGGCTTTCGGTCAGAACGCTTTCTTCTTCGACGACATCCCGCAAGTTTCTCTTCTCGATCAGCGCCTTCTTAGAGAGATATGCCGCTTTGCTGTATCCGACCAGCGTAGCCAATGGGGTGGCAAGAACGAGAGATTGGTCGAGCAACGCCTTGCAACGATCGACGTCAACTTCAATGCCATCGATGCAGCGTTCCTTTAAAATCACCATGCCTCTGGTCAGCATGCGCATCGATTGCAGGATATTCAGAACGATGACGGGTTCCATGGCGTTCAGCTGGAGCTGGCCGGCACTTGCGGCGAGCGTCACCGTCAGATCATTGCCGATGACCTGAAAGGTGATCTGGTTCATCATCTCCGGGATGACGGGATTGACCTTGCCAGGCATGATGGACGAGCCGGCTTGAACAGGCGGCAAGCGGATCTCACCCAGACCGCCGCGGGGTCCACTGCTTAGGAGCCGGAGGTCATTGGAGATCTTGGTCAATTTAACCGCAATTCGCTTGAGCACGCCTGAAAAGGAGACGAAACCGCCTGTGTCCGATGTCGCTTCGATGAAGTTGCGGGCAGGGATTAACGGATAGCCAGATATTCGGGACAGGTGACCGCAGGCCAACTGCGCGAAGCCTGAGGGTACGTTGATTGCCGTGCCGATCGCCGAGCCGCCGAGGTTTATCTCTTTGAGAAGCTTAGAGGCGTACTGGATCTGGACGATATCCTCGTCAATGAGTTCAGCGAAGGCTTCAAATTCCTGCCCCGCGGTCATCGGCACGGCGTCTTGCAACTGTGTCCGACCGACCTTTAGAGCGCTTGCATATTGCGTGGCCTTGCCGCGAAAGGCGTCGCGAAGCGCGACCTCAGCTGCGATAAGCCCTTCGCATGCTCGCAAGATCGTCAGCCGGATAGCTGTTGGGTAAACGTCGTTTGTCGACTGGGACAGATTGACGTCGTCGTTGGGGTGCAGCCTCGAATACTCACCGACGTCGGCGCCCATCTTCAAAAGAGCGAGGTTTGTCAGAACCTCGTTCACGTTCATGTTGGTCGAGGTGCCGGCCCCTCCCTGCATCATGTCGACGGGAAAGTTCTCATCGATATCATTGAGCGCGATGAGTTCGTCGGATGCTTGAGAGATCGCTTCGGCCTTTTCGGCAGAAAGAAGCCCGAGTTCCATGTTGGCGAGAGCAGAAGCCTTTTTCACCATCGCCATCGACTGGATGAGCTCAGGAAAATCCCTCAGGCGCAGGCCCGATACGTCGAAATTCTGCTCCGCGCGCCGTGTATGGACGCCGTAAAGGACGTGTCGAGGAATAGCGAGCGGCCCGATAAGATCTGACTCGATACGCTCAGCAAGCTTTGTCTTGTCCATCAAATCAGGATCCCCGCATGGCGCATGGCGCTATCGATCTCTTCTTGAACGGAAGGGCTGATCGTAACGAGTGGCAGCCGCAGATCCCCACGTATGCGACCGAGACGCTGCAAGGCATATTTCGGCCCAGCAGGGTTGGTTTCGAGAAAAAGCGCCCGGTGCAGGGGCATCAGACGGTCCTGAAGCTTCAAGGCGGCGGCGAAGTCGCCGTTCAGGCAGGCCTGCTGGAAGTCAGCGCAGAGGCCCGGAGCGACATTCGCCGTCACCGAGATACAACCATGTCCGCCATGCGCCATGTAGCCGAGCGCCGTGCCGTCTTCACCGGTCAGGAGATTGAACGAGTGCCCGCAGGCCATACGATCGAGGGACGGGCGCAACAGGTTGCCGGTTGCATCCTTGACGCCCTTCACGTTTGGGCAGTCTCCAAATATGCGGGCCAACGTTTCGACCTGAATATCGATGACGCTGCGGCCGGGAATATTGTAGACGATGATCGGAACGGTGGCCGCAGCATCGATCGCCTTGAAATGCTGGTAGATCCCTTCCTGGGTTGGCTTGTTGTAATAGGGCGCGACAATCAGCACACCGTCGGCGCCGGCGTCCTGCGCATGGAGGACGAAGTCGATTGCTTCCGAGGTGCTGTTTGAGCCGGCGCCCGCGATGACGGGCACACGGCCCTTGGCGGCCGCGATGGTGATCTCGACCACCTGCTTATGCTCGGCATGGCTGAGCGTCGGACTTTCCCCCGTTGTCCCGCATGGAACGAGACCGAAGGATCCTTCTTCGATCTGCCACTCGACGAGGTCGCGCAAGGCGGCCTCGTCGACGCGACCATCAGCAAAAGGCGTGACAAGCGCGGTAATGGAACCCTTGAACATTTTTACTCCCTGAGTTGCCGATGGATTTGAGCCGGCCTGGCGTTACGTCCTCAGGCGGTTGATGCACACGACCTTAGGCTGGGTCATGTCCTCATAGGCAAACCGGACGCCCTCGCGGCCCATGCTGCCATATTTGAAGCCGCCAAACGGCATTGCATCGAACCGATAGTCGGAGGAGTCGTTGATCATGATGCCTCCAGCCTCGATCTTGCTTGCAGCCTCAAGCGCCCCTTCCAGGTCGTTTGTAAAAATGCCGGCGTGAAGGCTGTACTCGGGGCTGTTTGCCAGATCGATCGCATCCGCCAGCCCATCGAAGGCCTGAAGAATGACGATCGGCGCGAACACTTCCTCGGTCCAGGCGTCACAGGAGGCTGGAACATTCTCCAGGACTGTCGGCGGATAGAGGTTTCCAGTTGGTTTATGGCCGCAAAGCAACGTCGCACCGGCAGCGAGCGCCCGTTCGACCATTGCGGCCGCTCTGCCGACCGCCTTTTCTGAGATCATCGGGCCGACATCGGTGTCGGCTTCCAAAGGATTGCCGGTCTTGAGCTTCCTGGTTTCTACGACGAACTTCGCTTTGAATTGCTCATAGATCGGCCGTTGGATCAGAATTCGCTGTGTGCCAATGCAGTTCTGACCTGCCGCCCAGTAGGCTCCGGATACGCAAGCCTCGACAGCCGCATCGAAGTTGCAATTCTCCATGATGATGACGGGTGCATTGCCGCCAAGGTCCATGGCAAGTTTCTTGAGGCCTGCTGTTTTGGCAATTGCCTCGCCGGTGGCAAAGCCACCGGTGAAGGAGACCATGCGAACGTCTCTCGCGGCAACGAGAGCCTTTCCAAGCTCAGGGCCGCCAATCGCGACCGTTATGATTTCCTCGGGTAGACCGCTTTCGACCAGGACTTCGACGAGCTTGATAGCAGAGAGAGGGGTAAGTTCGGACGGCTTCAAAAGTACGGCATTGCCGCCGGCAATTGCCGGGCCAAGTTTGTGGGCGACGAGATTGAGCGGATCATTATAGGGCGTGATGGCGGCAATGATGCCCAGCGGTTCTCTCGTGTACCATCCTTGGCGGGACTCAGAGCCTGCGTAGGCATCGAACGGGATGACTTCGCCCGCATTGCGTTTGGCCTCGTCGGCAGACAGCTTGAGCGTATTGACGCACCGGGTTGTCTCTTTGCGAGCCTGCGTAATCGTCTTGCCCGCTTCTTTGACGATGAGAAGCGCGAAGTCCTCGCGCGCGGCTTCGATGGCCGCAGCGGCCTTTTCAAGGATCGCGGACCGCTTGTGACGGGGCAGGGTTCTGGCAATCTGCGCACCGCGCCTTGCCCGCTCCAGCAGCGCGTTCACGCTTGCGGCACAGGTTTCCACGACCGTTCCGACCAGCGTACCGTCGAACGGGCTGGTGACGGCAATTTCTGCAGGAGCGTTCGTTTGGGTGAGTGCAAGGTTGTGCATCATGCAGCCTCCTTAGCGATGGGAGAAGTGCCGGTGGAATGAATGGCGACGATATCGGAAAGAAGCGCATAGGCCGTTTCGATGCGGCCAGCGCCGGGTCCGGTGATCGTCACGGCGCCCAGCAGTTCGGTGTCGAGCGATACTGCATTGGTGGCGCCGTTGACGCCTGCCAGGGGATGATCGAGGCTAAGCCGCCTCGGTGCAACACTGCCTGTCACGCTGCCATCGTCATTGCGGACCGCAGCCCCGATGAGCTTCCAGCGGCTGTTTGCCTGTGCCGCATCCTCGATGTCGGAAGGTGAAAGACCGGAGATACCCTTGCAGCTTACATCCTCGGGCTTGAGATTTGCACCAAGCAGTTCGTTTGCCAGGATGACGACCTTCAGACGAACGTCGAAACCTTCGACATCGGCGGTGGGATCGGCCTCGGCATAGCCGAGCTCTTGGGCTTCCTTCACAGCGGATGCGAAATCCAAACCCGCTTCCATGCGACCGAGGACGAAGTTGGAGGTGCCGTTCAAAATTCCTTCGAAGCCCTTCAATTCGGCGCCGGCAAGCGTCTTCTCAGCCATGCGAATGACCGGAGTACCGCTCATCACGGCGCCCTCGTACTCGAAGCGTACACCGTTGGCCTTTGCCAGCGCCTTGAGCGCCTGGGCCTCAATGGCGACCGGGCCCTTGTTGGTGGTAACCACGTGTTTGCCGGTCTCAAGCGCCCAGCGGCAATGCGAGACAGCAGGTTCGCCGTCCTTGGGATTGGTGAACGTTGCCTCGACGACAATGTCTGCGGGTGCGGTCTTGATAATGGTCTCGTTGTCGGCTTCGGCACTTCCCCCGGAAAGCTGTCCAAAGCCGCCCTTTTCGAACTTCGCCTCGACCAGGGTCCTCGCATCAAGACCGTTCGGCGAAATCACGGAGCCAAGATAGAGATCGCTCACGGCGACGATATTCAGGCGGAATCCAAGATCGCGCTCCCAGAGCTGGTTCTTGGCGGCAATGAGTTCGGCCAGGGCGCGATTGACGCCGCCAAATCCAATAAGTGCGATATTGTAAACTGTCATAACGATCCTCCAGTGAAGTCTATGAGGGTAAGCATGGGATGCGGATTGCTCTGCAGGAACCAGGCAAACGGACCAAAGAGCAGCGCACTTTGCTCAATCTGCTGCCGGACGTAGGTCAGGTGCTGGCGAGCTTCATCATGAGAATCCCCGACACGATCAAGGCGCCCGCTGCCAAACGCATGGGCGACGCGGGCTCTCCAAGGATCGCCATTCCGAGCAGAAAGGAGCCAACTGCACCGATCCCTGTCCAAACCGTGTAGGCGGCACCGAGCGGCAGCACCTTCATCGAAAGGGACAGCAGCACGCCGCTGGCAATCATCGCAATGACGGTGATTGCCGACGGGATGAGCAGCGTGAAACCGTCGGATCTCTTCATGTAGAACGCCCAGACGACCTCAAGCAGGCCGGCGACGAACAGGATTATCCAGTACATAATATCCTTCCTGGCGGACCTCCGGGTCTACCGCGCATCAGGCTTTGACGGCGACATGAATTGCCCGGCGAGGGGCAATTCATGTCCAACTCGACTTCGTGTTCAGCTTCGCCCGAACGTCTCGTCGAGGGCGTTACTGATGTCAGCAATCAGATCCTCGGTGTCTTCCAGACCGATCGAAAGCCGCAGATGCCCGTATTTCTGGAAGTTCGGCGGGTAACGATCGGAGCCGCCGCGGCCACTGCCACCGACATGGACGATCAGGCTCTCGTCGTGACCAAGCGAGACGGCGGACGTGATGACCCTGAGATGTGCGACGAACCGGTTCTGCGTATCGGGATCGCCATCGACGGCAAAAGCCATGACCGCGCCATAGCCCTTGCCAGCAAACTGCGTTCTGGCAAGCGCGTGCTGGTCATGGCTGTCTAGACCGGGATAGGTGACATAGGCGACGCGCTTGTCGGCTGCCAGGGACCGGGCGACGATCTCTGCCGATGAAAACTGCTGCTTCAGGCGCAGCGGCAAAGTCACTGAGCCTCGCATGATCAGCCAGGCGTTGAACGGGGAAATCGTGCCGCCGAGATCGACGAGCGCGTCTGCCTTGATGTGATGGATAAGCGGCTTCGAGCCGATGACGACCCCGCCCATCGCGTCGCCATGACCGTTGATGTATTTCGTCAGCGAATGGATGACGAGATCTGCACCAAGTGCGAGCGGGCGGAAGAATGGGGGAGGGGTGAAGGTCGAGTCCACCGACAGGAGCGCGCCCGCTTGTTTTGCGATTGAGGCCAGCGTCGCGATATCGGCAACCTTGGTTGTCGGATTGGCAATGGTCTCGGTATGGATCAGTCTGGTGTTCGGGCGCACGGCGGCTCGGACGGCATCCGTGTTGCCCATGTCAACGAAGGTGGCTTCGATATTGTAACGCTGCGGCAAAAGCTCTGAAAACAGTCGCCACACGGCCTCATAGGTGACGTCACCGACAATCACGTGGTCGCCGCTCTTTAAGAACGTAAAGAACACCGCGTGAAGCGCCGCGACGCCCGTTGCGAAGACTGCTGCATCCTCGCCGCCCTCTATGGCCGCGAGCTTGCGCTGCAGGCCGATCTGATTGTGGCCGGAATTGCGCGTATAGGAGGGGCTCTCGGTGTCCGACCAGTCCATTGTAGAAGGGTCGTAAGGAAGTTCGTACGAATTCGCCATCACGATCGGTGTGCGAATAGCGCCAGATGTCTTGTCGATTTCGTTGCCGCCGTGCACCGACAGCGTATTGAAGGAGAGCGTCGATAGATCGTGTTTGTCTGGTCTCGACATAATTAACCTCTTTGTTGAAGTGAGTGGTTGGGGAGTGCCTCAGCGCCTGACCGGGATGGCGTTTTCCAGTTTCTGGAACCCTTGCGTGATCAGGAAAGTCAGGCTGACGTAGAAGACGGTGACGAGGAGGAGTGGCTCGTAGACGAGGAGCGTATCCTGGCGGATTTTGTAGGCAGCACCGTAGAGATCCATCACGGTCACCGAAAATACGATCGGTGTCGCCTTGAGTTGCAGGACGACCTCGCCGGCAAATGTTGGCAGTCCAATCCGGATCGCTCTCGGCAACCAGATCCGGCGCAGGATCATCCAGGGTGACATGCCAACGGCGCGTGCAGCCTCAAGTTCTCMTTTCGGGACCGCCAGCATGRCTCCCCGAAGAATCTCCCCCTGGTAAGCGGCGAAGTTGAGCGTCAGGGCCAACGCCGCAAAGAACAATCCCTCTCGCAAGACCGGCCAAAGAAAGCTGCTCCGCAATCCAGGGATATGCGGCAGATACGAGCCAAGACCGTAATAGATGAGCCAAAGCTGGATGAGCAAAGGCGTTCCGCGAAAGAATGTGCAGTACGACTTGGAGAGCCAACGGGCGATGGAACCACGGCCGACCTGGGCAATCGCCAGGAGGATAGCGAGCGCAAATCCCAGCGTGACCGAAATCGTCAGCAGCAGGCATGTCAGGAAGGCACCATAGAGCAGCAAGTCCTGGTATTCGAAAATCCAGCTGAAATCCATGTCCGCCTCCTACGCTACTGGTCGTTGGCCGCGACGAAAGTAGGCTTCGAATGCGGAGAACAGCAGGTTCGATAGAATTGTGATGACGAGATAAAGTGCCGCCGCAGCCAGGAAGAAGACCATGTACTGCTTGGTGTTGCTCGCGGCGACGCGGGCAGCGAGAGCGAGTTCCTGGTAGCCGACGACGGCAATCAGGGCGCTGTCCTTGATCACGGACATCCAGAGATTGGCAAAGCCGGGCAGCGCATTGGGGATGAGAGCCGGCAAGACGATGCGGCGGAAGCGTAAGCCTGGCCGCATCCCAAAGGCCTTGGCGGCTTCAAGCTGTCCAACAGGAATGGCGAGGATCGCGCCCCGCAAAACCTCGGTCATGTAGGCGCCCTGAACAAAGCCCAGCACCGCGATTGCCGCGACCAGGCCATTGACCTCGACTGGGCCAAGGTCCGCCATGGCAAGGATCCGGTTCAGGCCATCCGTTCCCGCATAGTAAAGCGAGACGATCAGGATGAGCTCCGGCACGGCGCGGACGATCGTCGTATAGACATTGAGAGCATATTGCAGTGGGGCAAACCCGCTCAACTTGCCGAGTGCGCCGAACAAGCCCAGCACCATTCCAAACAGATAGGCACCAAACGAGATAAACAGGGTCGCGAACGCGCCGGTGATCAATACGCCGCCCCAGCCGGGAGGGGAAATCGACAGCATGTCCAGAATGGAACTTGAGGAACTCATGGGAAGCCTTCCAGAACAGGACCGGCAGATTTGCCACCAACGGCTGGTGACAAATCCGCCTCGCCCGTGGACTCAATAGGGGTCGTAGTCGAAGTACTTCTTGCTGAACTCGGCATAGGTGCCGTTCTCCCTGACAGCTTTGATCGCGCCATTCAGCTTTTCGCGAAGCTCGTCGTCGCCTTTGCGGACACCACCGCCGACGCCAGCGCCAAGAACTGCATCATCTGCCTCGACACTGCCTTTATATTCGCAGCACTCCTTGCCGAGATCGGTTTTCAGGAGTTCCTTGAGCGGTCCCGTGTCGGCAAAGATGTAGTCGACGCGGCCCGACGCGAGGTCCTGGAATGATTCATCGACGGTCGCATAACTTTTCTCGGTCGCAATTTCGGCGAAATGCTTCTTGAAGTAAGCCGACTGGGTCGTCGACACGGCGATGCCGACGGTCTTTCCTTTCAGCTGCTCGGCGGTCGCGCCGATGACGCCATCCTTGGCGCCAATCATGCCGGCGAGAGCCGAGTAATATTTGTCCGTGAAATCGATGCGCTTCTTGCGCTCGTCGGTGATCGACATCGAAGACCAGATCACGTCGATCTTCTTGCTCTCCAGAGCCGGAATGAGGCCGTCCCAGGAGACGTCGACGATCGTGCATTGTTCCTTCAGCTCTTTGCAGATCGCATCCATCAGATCGATCTCCCAGCCAATCGCTTTTCCCGAAGCGTCCTTCGTAGTGTAGGGCGCATAGGCCTCATTGACCACGCCGAAGCGGATTTCCGCCTGAGCGCTCGTCGCCAGCATGATTGCTGCGACAGTCAGAGCTTTTCCCAAATGCTTCATTATAAGGTTCCCCTTTTTCTGTTGGGATGGTGGTGGTTTAATGCGAACCGGCTGCAACAAACTCCTTGCAGCGTGCGCTGGTGGGTGCACCAAAGACCTGGGCGGGAGGACCGACTTCCTCGACCTGGCCCTGATGCAAAAACATGACGCGGGTGGAAACGTCGCGTGCGAACTTCATCTCGTGGGTGACCATCACCATGGTGCGGCCTTCCTCGGCCAGCCCACGGATGACCTTGAGCACTTCGCCGACGAGTTCCGGATCGAGCGCCGAGGTCGGTTCATCAAACAGCATCACTGCCGGATCGACGCAGAGCGCGCGGGCAATTGACGCACGTTGCTGCTGGCCGCCGGAAAGGAAGGCGGGGTAGGTGTCCTTCTTGTCGTAGAGACCGACTTTGGCCAGTAGCGCCTCGGCCTTTTCGATCGCCGCTTTGCGCTCGATACGCAGGACGTGGATCGGGGCCTCGATGACGTTCTGGAGAATGGTCATGTGCGGCCAGAGATTGAAGCTCTGGAAGACCATGCCGAGGCCACTTCTCAGCCTCTCGATCTGCCGCCAGTTGGCGGGGTGGCATTTGCCGTCACGGCCCTTGCGGAAGATCACGTCTTCGCCGTTGATCTGGAAGGTTCCTTGGTCCGGAATTTCGAGGAAGTTGATGCAGCGCAGGAACGTGCTCTTTCCTGAGCCCGAAGATCCGATGATCGAGACCACGTCGCCCTTCTCCGCTGAAAGGGAGATCCCCTTCAGCACCTTGTGCGCGCCGTAGCTCTTGTGAACGTCGCTCACCAGCAAAGCTGGCTTGACTGTTTCGATGTACATTTCACCTCCATTGACTTGCGAGGGTTGGCCCACTCCTCCGCGGGCAAAGCTTCGCCATCGCCGTATCTGACAGCGCCATCATTCGTGGTTGCGAGTGTAAAAAATGGACGCGAACGTCCGCACGCGCCGCCTAAACGGCGCACGTTCCTCACCCTGCCATTGTCTCGGATTTACCGCCGGCGCGTTAGCCGGCTATAATCTTGTGTCTGTAGACCTCACAGCCTGGTGCCAGCTGCCTTAAACCGTTCACCAGCATGTTGGCCGCCTCCTCTAGCGCCTCCTCAGGCATTGTCGCCAAACTTTCCAAGATGAACCACATCCGGCCGCCCAGCGTCTCCAGTCGGGTCCGGGTACCTTGCCGCCAGTTCCAGCGCCGGCAGGTGACACCGATATCGTCGCGCCAGATGACTTCACCCTTGGACGGATTTTCGACTAGGGCCTCCCCATTCATCACGGTGTCAAACGTTTCGGTTCCATCTGCAACAGACAGCCGTGGCTTGCCGACATAGGCGTCGAAGTTTTCTCCACCGACCGGTATGGCAAAACGCAAGCTGACTGCGTTATAGAGATCGACGATCGGGTTGATCGAAGGGATACGGCCGTCCTTCTCCACCCGCTTCTTCAGCGCCTGTGCAGAACAGGGCGTCCGATTTGGTTTTGCGCCAAACCGGCTATATGCCTCGGCCCAACTTGCGAGATGTGCTTCACTCCAGGCAGGCCCTCCAGCTCGGACAAAATCACAAGCCTCTTCCAGCATGCTGCGAGCCATGGTGCCGCGCGCGTCATCCTTGATATCAACGAAGACGCTGATCGCGCGAAAGTCTGGTGCGATGTTCGCGATTTCTTTGTCGATGACCGGAAAATCCAACATGCCCTCTAGCTCCCATTGACCAATTTAGTCTATAATACCGACCATGGAAAAGAAAGTCAATATATCGACCGAAGCGGTCGCTGATGTTGAACGCGTCAGTGCAACCGTGTCCCAGAAC
>NZ_JBFUBH010000058.1:0-17515 GCF_056405855.1 Pararhizobium sp. P1_E7
ATCGTCCAGCCGTGGTCCGGCCGTCTGATGTATCTTGTCGATACCAGCGTCATATCCGCGGCGATCCGCGGTGCACCGGAAGCGGTCGCGTGGTTGCGCGCCCAGGACCCAGCTGCCGTCTATCTCAGCGTGGTCACGCTCGGTGAAATCATGCACGGCATTGCCTTGAAGCAAACGACAGACCGGAGAGCCGCTGTTGACCTTGACGAATGGCTGCGCAAGCTCAGGCATGACCATGCCGGGCAAATCCTTCCGGTCACCGATCAGGTAGCCGTCGCGTGGGGACGGCTTGCTGCCCTGCGGCCGCGCAGTGACGCAGACGGGTTGATCGCAGCGACTGCGATTGTTCATGATCTTATTGTCGTTACCCGCAACGGCAATGGCTTTACTGACGCGGGCATATCGGTCATCAATCTTTGGGACCTCGCTTGATGGTGTTGAAGGTGCGAACATGACCATGGGTAAAAGCCAGACACCTTCTGCTGAAGGTGGTGCCCTCGCTCCGCTTCCGGACGTTGCCGACGTGGCTTCGGCTGATCGGCCGGGCGCACTTCCTGCCCATCTTGACGGCCTTGCCGATCGCGCGCGTGGTTATGTCGAAGCAGCCAGTTCTGCCAATACACGGCGTGCCTATGCCAGCGACTGGAAGCACTTTGCCGCCTGGTGCCGGCGCCAGTCTCTCTCGCTCCTCCCCCCTGAACCGCAGATCGTCGGACTCTACGTCACCGCCTGCGCGTCCGGTGCGGTTGGCGCGAACAGAAAGCCGAACTCGGTATCGACGATCGAACGCCGGCTTTCCTCCCTCACCTGGAATTACGCCCAGCGTGGCCAACCGCTGGATCGCAAGGACCGGCATATCGCGACGGTGATGGCGGGCATTCGCAACAGCCATGCGCGGCCGCCGGTGCAGAAGGAAGCAGTGATGCCGGAAGACATCATTGCCATGCTCGAGACGCTCGACCGCGGAACGTTGCGCGGATTGCGGGACCGCGCCATGCTGCTCATCGGTTTCGCCGGTGGTCTTCGCCGTTCGGAGATTGTCGGGCTGGACGTGAAAAAGGACCAGACGGAGGACGGACGCGGCTGGATCGAAGTGTTGGACAAAGGGCTGATCGTCACCCTGAGGGGGAAAACCGGCTGGCGCGAGGTCGAGATTGGCCGTGGTTCGTCGGATGCCACCTGCCCTGTCGCCGCGCTCGACATGTGGCTGTCGCTCGCCCGGATCGCTCACGGCCCGCTGTTTCGGCGCGTGACGGGTCAAGGCAAAGCCGTTGGTGCCGGCCGGCTGAATGACCAGGAAGTTGCCCGCCTGGTGAAGCGCGCAGCGCTGGCTGCGGGCGTGCGTGGAGATCTTACCGAGGGAGAACGGGCGCTAAAATTCTCCGGCCACTCGTTGCGCGCCGGCCTCGCCTCCTCTGCTGAGGTCGATGAGCGCTATGTGCAGAAACAGCTCGGACATGCCTCAGCCGAGATGACCCGCAAATATCAGCGGCGACGCGACCGGTTCAGGGTCAATCTGACTAAGGCTGCCGGCCTCTGAATGGCTCTTGCGGGCAACTGTCACCAAATCCGTCCAATTTGCCGGCGTCAGAAGTGCATTACTCTCTGGCTCAGCCTTCATCCGCCTGCCGGTCTATTTTGTAGCGTGGGCGGCATCCTCTGACCGCCAGCGGAGAAGGGGAGGCGCGCCCGCACCGGGGACGAGTTGTACGTGTACAACTCCGTCGGCTTCAAACCGCTTAGCAACAACCAAACCGCTATCGCGACCAGTCGGGTTGCTCTGCTCCGCGCACCGACTTCCGCCGCCGGAGGTTATATCAGGCCGCGATGCGTCCTGCCTGTCAGGCATTGGCGCCATGACGATCCGGCCGGAGCCAGCATCTTGTCGTTAGATGGCAGGAAGCCAGCTCTAGACCGGCGCGTTTATATTCTGGGGGGAAGCTCAGATAAAGGATGGCGACCTCTCGCGCTCCGGAGCGTTGTACATGTACAACAAGGACGCCCCTGAGTCGCGTGCTGCCGGTTAAACTTTTGTTAACGAAAAAGACTTTGCCACACCGGATAGAATCGGGCCTAATGAGATCAGCGCATTTTGAGCGCTAATCGAAAAATAAGCGCGGATTAAATCGGGGCCAATATGTTGAATATCGCAGGCAACAAGAACAGTGAGAGCCTGCGCTCTCTGATCTCCTCTGATGCCGAGGAATTGTCGCGCCAGTTGCAGGCGCACCAGCAACGGACGTTCCCGCCGACGGCTCAAAAAAGCATCCGTCAGTTTACGCCTGCGGAAGCCGCCGATTTCATCGGCATCCACCAGGGCTATCTCCGGCAGATCGTTGCGGATGGGCACGGCCCCGAACCCCTGGCAAACGGCCGACGCCAGTATTCAGTGCAGGACATCGAGAATCTTCGTCATCTTCTTGACGAAGGAGGGAAGGGGCCTCGTAAATACGTCCGCCATCGCCGAGATGGTGAAAAGCTCCAGGTCGTCTCCGTGATGAACTTCAAGGGCGGTTCCGGGAAAACCACGACGTCGGCGCATCTCGCCCAGTTTCTGGCTCTTCGCGGCTACCGGGTTCTTGCCATCGATCTTGATCCGCAGGCCTCGTTGTCGGCGCTGTTCGGTCACCAGCCGGAATTCGATGTGGGAGAGAACGAGACGCTTTACGGCGCCATCCGCTACGACGCTGCAAAGCGGGACGTGACGGATATCGTTCGCGCGACCTATACGCCCAACCTTCACATCATTCCTGGCAATTTGGAACTGATGGAGTTTGAGCATGAAACGCCAAAGGCTCTCGCCGGGCGGGACAAATCCGATTCCATGTTCTTTGCCCGCATTGGAGAATGCCTGGCCGAGATCGAAAGCGCCTATGACATCGTGGTGATCGATTGCCCGCCGCAACTGGGTTTCCTGACGCTGTCAGCCCTTTGCGCGGCCACCGCCGTTCTCATTACCGTGCATCCGCAGATGCTCGATGTCATGTCGATGAGCCAGTTCCTGCATATGACCGGAGACCTCCTGTCCGTTGTCGAGGAAGCCGGCGGGTCGATGGATTATGATTGGATGCGGTATCTGGTGACGCGGTACGAACCAAACGACGGACCGCAATCCCAGATGTCAGGTTTCATGCGGTCTATTTTCGGAAACCGGGTCTTGGAAAATTCGATGGTCAAATCGACCGCCATTTCCGATGCCGGGCTGACGAAGCAAACGCTTTACGAAGTGGACAGGAGCCAGTTCACCAGGGGCACATATGACCGTGCGCTCGAATCCCTCACTGCCGTGAATACGGAAATAGAAGATCTCATCAAGCGGACATGGGGAAGGAAGTAATTCATGGCCCGTAAGAACCTTTTCAGCCTGGTCGAACCGGATGTGAACCCAACGGCGGAAATTGAACCGCCGTTTGCGAATTCGCGCCCGCTCGCAGGTTTTGAGAAGCCGTTGAAGCGCGCAAGCCCCGTCGGGGCAATATCCCAGTCGCTCGGCGGCGTTCATGAGAAGGCGCAGCGCGTCGATGTGCTGGAGAAGCAACTTGCCCAGGGGCAGGCGATTATCGAGCTCGACACCGCAGTCGTGGACAGTTCGTTCGTTGTCGATCGGCTGGGGGTGAGTTCCGAGGATCAGGAGTTGCTGGTTTCTCAGATTCGCGAACACGGACAGCAGGTCCCCATTCTTGTCCGCCCGCATCCGGAGAGGGAAGGGCGCTTTCAGGTTGCCTACGGGCACCGTCGCCTGGCCGCCGTCAAGAAGATCGGCGGACCCATCCGTGCGGTTATCCGCGATCTGACAGATGAGCAGCTTGTCGTCAGCCAGGGACAGGAAAACAACGCCCGCACCGATCTGACGTTTATCGAACGGTCCTTCTTTGCATCACGCCTGGAAGAGCGGAATTTCAGCCGCGATGTCATCATGTCGGCGCTCGGCGTCGACAAGGCTGCTCTGTCGCGCATGATCGCGCTGGTGAACCGTCTTCCGGCTGAGTTGATCGAAGCGATTGGAGCCGCTCCCGGCTTTGGCCGGACACGCTGGGCCGAGCTTGCCGATCTGATCRAGGAAAAAAGCCGGAAATCGAAAGCTCTCAAGTCCATTCTTGAGCCCGGCTTTGACCGCCTGACATCAGACGCGCGGTTCCAGGCGGTCTACGACCAGCTGCGAGAGATCAGGGACAAGGCGCGAAGTGCTTTCTGGAATGCAGGCACCAGGCGAAAGGCCGTCAGGATATCCGAGACAGGCGACACATTGAGGCTTGTCTTCGACAAGACGGTTGAGCCGGAATTCGGCGCCTATGTCGAAGGCAAGCTGTCGGCGCTTTACGAGGATTTCGTGCGAGCGAAAGAGACAACTGGAACAGGAGACTGAACCGCAAAAGAAAAAGGCCCCCAAACGTTTCCGTCGTGGAAGCCCTTCTCAGAAGTTTAGCAGCTAGAGAATCACATTTCCGCGAATCATAGTCAAGAGTCTTTGGCATCGTTTTGGTGAGCAGATTTCTTTTGCCTGTTAGAAGGTGAAGAAAATGCAGGTTGGAAGTGTGACGACGCCCTTTGGGCGGCGGCCGATGACGCTTGCCATGGTGGCAAATCAGGTTTTGGCGCAGGAGATCGAGCCGGAAAAGTCGGTCGACAAGTGGAAACTCTATCGCGCTTTGTGCGAGGCACGATCGCGCCTGGGGGTAACGGACCGCGCTTTGGCCGTTATGAACGCCCTTTTGAGCTTCTACCCCAAGAATGAGCTGTCTGCCGACGGCAGCCTGGTCGTGTTTCCGTCCAATGCGCAGCTCTCTCTGCGTGCCCATGGGATGGCGGAACAAACGCTGCGCAGGCATCTGGCGATCCTTGTCGAGGCGGGGCTTCTGTCACGCAAGGACAGCGCCAATGGCAAGCGTTATGCCCGGCGGGACCGGGTCGGAACGATCGACGAGGCCTTCGGGTTTTCCCTGGCGCCGCTGTTGGCCCGGGCGGACGACATTGAGCGGCTGGCAGACGACGTTGTTGCCGAGCGATTGCATATTCAGCGGCTGCGCGAACGGTTGACCATCTGCAGCCGCGACGTCTCAAAGCTGATTGAGACCGCCCTGGAAGAGGGCATAGCCGGCGACTGGGAGACCACTCATCTGCATTATAGCGCCCTGTTGGCAGCACTCCCACGCAAGCCCTCGGCAATAGAGCTCACCGTTGCGCTGGGTGAAATCGAGGCATTGCGCGACGAAACAGCCAACCGATTGGAAATGCAGATCAATAGGCGAAAATCGAGCGGCAATCCCTTACAAAATGAGCGGCACATACAGAATTCAAATCCCGACTCTATTCCTGAATTTGAACCTGCTTCGAAAAGATCGCAGGGGGAAAGTTTCGAAATCAAGCAGCAAGACAGGCGCGAGCCGTTAAAGGCGTTCCCCCTGAGCATGGTGCTGTCGGCTTGCCCGGAAATCATCCTGTACGGTCCGGGTGGCGCCGTTTCCAGCTGGCGTGACCTCATGGGTGCCGCTGTGGTGGTGCGATCGATGCTTGGCGTCAGTCCGAGCGCCTATCAGCAGGCTTGCGAAATTCTGGGGCCTGAAAATGCTGCCGCGGTGATGGCATGCATCCTGGAGCGGGGCGGCCAGATCAATTCTGCGGGAGGCTATCTCCGGGATCTGACACGCAGAGCTGAAAAGGGTGAGTTTTCACTCGGGCCGATGTTGATGGCGCTGATGCGAACAAATGCGCCCGGACACCGAAAAGCAGGGTAGGGCAGGGCTTTTCGTTCGAACGATGCAGGCTCGTTCACCGTCAAAACCTTCATCGAGCGAACAAGCCACCCACACGGTATTCGATGCTCGGCCGACTGCCGGAGATTGACAAAAACTGCCGGGGCGGCGGAACGTCCCGCTGTCTAGGCCGGACGACGCAAACGTGCCGTTTGATTATCGATAGGGGGAGGCGAATGGAAAGCGACAGCGGGCGCCGGTCGGCCGACATGAAATCCCTGAACCTGGTCGATGCGAAATTCGCGCATAAGCTCCAGTTGCTCGTCCGTCTCAACGCCTTCGACCAAAATTTTATGGCCCCGATTGCGGACCAGCCCGATGATATCCTGCAGCATTGCCTTACCCCGCGCAGTGCTGGTGTCGTGCAGGAACGAGCGGTCGATCTTGACGGTGTCGAAGTCGATGAGGCGGAGCCAGGACAGGCCGGCAAAACCCGTCCCGAAATCGTCAAGCCAAATCCTAATCCCCAACATCTTCAAATCGCTGATGCAGCGCAGGATGTCCGAGTTCATCTCCATTTCGAGACCTTCGGTGATCTCAAAGGCGAGCCGGCCTCCCGCAACACCGGTATCTCCGAGGATCGCCGCAACCGATGTAGCGAAACCAGGCGTCTTCAGCTGAATCGGCGATACATTGACGCTGACGACACGAACATGATTGTCGATTAGGAGCTCAGTGCAGACCGTTCGGATAGCCCAGTATCCGAGATTCAAAATGGCGCCCGTCCGCTCTGCGATCGGGATGAAAAGGCCTGGAGGAACCGGCGTTCCGTCGAGCATCTTCAGGCGCATGAGAGCCTCGACGGCTTCGACGCGGCCGGACGAGACATTGCGGATCGGTTGATAGACCAGCGATACGAGGTTCTGAGCGGTGGCAATCTTCAGGAGAGCCGCGATATTTTCGCTTTCGTCACTGCTGTGTGGATCATTGGGGTCAAATAATTTGGCGCAGTTCCGTCCGCTTGCTTTGGCGCCGTACAAAGCACGATCGGCCTCGTGGATGATCTTTTCGAGTTTCGTGCCGGCTTGGCTTCGGGTGAACGCGGCGCCGACACTAACCGTTACAATCGACATGCCATCACGGCGCTGCTGGTGCAGCAAGCCCATGTTTTCCACGGTTCGGCAGATGTTTTCCGCCAGTTCTGCAACTTGCTCCAGAGTTTCAACGCGCGCGAGCACAATAAATTCTTCGCCGCCATAGCGGCCGATCGAGCCATTGTACCGCTGTATCGAATCGGCGAGGGCATCGGCAACCAGTATGAGGCAACGATCGCCTTCCTGATGGCCGTAGCAGTCATTGTACTTCTTGAAGAAGTCCACATCGATGAGGATCGCCGCAAAACTGGTGCCGTACTTCTGCCAGCCGTTCCAGTAGTCCCGCAGCCTCTGATCGATGGCCCGGCGATTTTCCAGGCCCGTCAATGGGTCGGTATTCGCTAGTCTTTGCAAAGCGTCGCCCCGTTCAGACGCCTCTTTCTGCTGAACCTTCGCCTCAAGGGCGTTCAGGAACACCTTGTACCGTTCTCGGTTCAACTTCCAGTTTACGTAGGAGGTGAAGACGAAACATGAGATGCAAAAGGTGCCGAATGCGAGTTTGTAGGAGGGATCGACAGGCGGAAAAGCCTGCAATGCCGCAAGGAAAATCACAAGAATGACGGCTGACGCAACCAGAGAGAGGCGGAACTGAAAGCTGAAGAACAGGTTGACGCTCATCATGAAGATTGCGCCGAACACCATATAGTAGGAGATGCTGATTGTGTCCGATGTCATCATCGAGGGATACAGCCAGCCGGCATAGGCCGCGACGAGGCCGGCTGCGCAGGTCGTATCGATGATATCTGCACTGGCGTTCCAGCGGACCTCGGCTTCCAATATGAAGAAGGCAATCGTTCCGATGACGAAACGGGCTGCGATCACATGTTTTGCCACGTCCGGGACAAGCAGCAGGTCGGTGATCGAGAACAGGATGTAGACGGCGATCGCGATCCACATGCCCTGTCGCGTATCCTGGCGCCGGATGCTCTGGCCCTCCTCGCGGTAGAGTGTACGAAGCTCCGCCGAGGCCGGTCGCGGCGGCTCAGCATTGAGATCAATCTCCACTACATCGGCGAGCGTGTGCTTCATGCACGTTCCATGGGGTTGCGTCGCGTCCTTCCGCGCCTGAACCGCCCGCCCGGCCACTGCCATCGCCCGAAGCATTCGCACGCGCAGGACAGAGAGGCAGCCGGCCAGGAACAGACAGCACTTTTCGGCAGAATATGGGACGTACATTAAGTTTTCCTGAATTTGCCGAAGGTCAGCGGGCTCGTGCGATATACCCAACTGATACGCGAGCGCGTTAACCATGCCACGCGGACACGAGCAATTTTTATTGGCACTGCACCCGTTTTTCTCCATAGTGTTAATGATCTATTAACGCACGAGGCTCGAGTGACCCAATTTAAGATTGCTTTTGATGGCGAAAGCCTGATCACCCCTGCGGCCATCACCAGTGAACTCTCCTCCTCCAATTCCGATCTACATTACGAGCAGCTGGCGACGGCGCGCGTAGAGGTCGCGCTGGCGTTGAAGATTGCGCAACAACAGATACAGGAGGACCAGGAGCCGGCACTGATCATCCATCGCCTGATCGGCACGCTTCACGAGATGCGCCGCAGCTATCACCATAACGTGTGGCAGGAGTTGATCCCGCTCGTGCAAAATCACCCGGTGGCGGATTTCTTTCACCAGGATCCTTTCACGCGCTGGTCGTTCATGAAGCCGCGTGGCTATTCCGGCGATGCTCAGTTGATCGACTTCATCTATGGTCATCCGAGCGTTGCGGAAGAAATCGCCAAGGCTTCGCCGCTCGGCAAGCAGCTCTATGGCTATACCAGCCAGTCACCGTCACCGGTGGCCGTGCGGGAACGGCGCGATCTCTTGACCCGCTATGTCGATGAAATTGCGACTGAAAAAGGTCCCGGCGTTGAAATTCTGACGGTGGCAGCCGGYCATCTGCGCGAGGCCGACAACTCGGTTGCCCTGCGGGAAAAGCGGATCAAGCGTTGGGTCGCCCTTGATCAGGATCCGCTCAGCGTCGGGTCGATGGTGCGGGATTTCAACGGCACCTGCATCGAGGCGATCGACGGTTCCGTTCGTGGGCTGCTCACCAAATCGCAAAAGCTCGGCAAGTTCGACTTCATCTACGCGGCGGGTCTCTACGACTACCTCGCCGACAAGGTCGCGATCAAGCTGACCCAGACATGCCTGGAGATGCTGAAGCCGAACGGCGTGTTTCTCTTTGCCAATTTTTCACGCGATGTCGACGATGACGGCTACATGGAAACCTTCATGAACTGGGCGCTGTTGCTGCGCTCCGACGTGGAAATGTGGAACATTATCAACGCCAGCACCGACCGCAACGCGGTGGAGGCGCATGTCGAGTTCGGTGCGAACCGGCATATCGTTTATGCCGTCCTCCGCAAGCGCAGCTAACGGCGGATCGTGCGGGAGCGGCATACCGCTCCCGCCATTTCATCAACCCTTGAACAGATACTGCTCAATCGAGGCTGCCTTCATCTCGATCGAGAAACCTGCTGCTTTCGGCGGCATATAGGCGGCATTCTCGATGATGCAGGGCTCCAGAAAATGCTCGTGCAGATGGTCGACATATTCGATCACCCGGCCGTCCTTGGTGCCGGACACGGCGACGTAATCGATCATCGACAGATGCTGGACATATTCGCAAAGACCGACGCCGCCGGCATGCGGCCAGACCGGCAGGTCATATTTTGCTGCGATCAGAAGAACAGCCAGCACTTCGTTCAGCCCGCCCATGCGGCATGAATCGATCTGGACGATATCGATCGCGCCTTCGGCAACGAACTGCTTGAACATGATGCGGTTCTGGCACATCTCGCCGGTGGCGACCTTGACGGCGCCAATGCCTGCGCGGATCTTGCGGTGTCCTGCAACATCGTCCGGGCTGGTCGGCTCCTCGATGAAGAACGGCTTGGCGAATGCCAGCTTGTTCACCCAGCCGATCGCCTCGTCGACTTCCCAGACCTGGTTGGCATCGATCATCAGATAACGATCCGGGCCAATGACTTCGCGGGCGATACGCAGGCGGCGGATGTCGTCGTCGAGATCGCGGCCGACCTTCATCTTGACGTGGTTGAAGCCGGCGTCGATCGCCTCTTGGCACAGGCGGCGCAATTTTTCGTCGTCATAACCCAGCCAGCCGGCGGATGTCGTGTAGCAAGCGTAACCCTCGGTCTCGAGCGTCCGGATGCGTTCGGACTTGCCGCTTTCGGCGCGCTTGAGAATGGCGACCGCTTCGTCGCGAGTGAGGACATCGGTCAGGTAGCGATAGTCGATGATATCGGCGATCTCTTCGGCCGGCATGTCGGCGACCAGTCGCCAGACGGGTTTGCCCGCCTGCTTGGCAAGCAGATCCCAGACCGCATTGACGACGGCACCTGTGGCAAGATGCATGGCGCCCTTGTCGGGGCCGATCCAGCGCAGCTGGCTGTCGCCGGTCAGATGCCGCCAGAATTTTCCGGGATGGGCAAGGATATCGCCAAGCTCTGCGCCAACAACCAGATGCTTCATCGCATTGATCGCCGCGCAGCAGATTTCGTTGCCGCGGCCGATGGTGAAGGTCAGGCCGTGGCCGGAGAGCCCATCGGGGTCGGTGTCGAGAATGACATAGGCGGCGGAATAGTCCGGATCAGGGTTCATCGCATCCGAACCGTCGAGGCTTTGCGAGGTCGGGAAGCGCAGGTCGAAGACGCGGAGATCGGTGATGCGGGTCATGGGTTTGCTCCGAAAAATATGGGCGGCAGGCTGTGGAATTTCGAATTGGCCGGCGCAAGGAAGGCGCTGCGCCGGCCAAAGCGTCAGATATCAGCCCGTGTTGTTTGCTTCTGGCTGCCCAGACCCTCGATACCGAGTTCCACGACATCTCCGGCTTTCAGGTAGCGCGGCGGTTTCATGCCCATGCCGACGCCGGGCGGCGTGCCGGTGGAGATGATGTCGCCGGGGTGCAACGACATGAACTGGCTGAGATAGGAGACGAGGAAGGCAGCGCCGTAGACCATTGTTTTCGTCGAGCCGTTCTGCACGGTTTCGCCGTTGACCTTCAGCCAGAGGTTCACGTTCTGCGGATCGGCGACTTCGTCCTTCGTCACCAGCCAGGGGCCGATCGGGCCGAACGTGTCGCAGGACTTGCCCTTGGTCCACTGACCGGAGCGCTCGATCTGGAAGGCACGCTCGGAAACATCGTGGACCGTGCAGTAGCCGGCTACATAATCGAGAGCATCGGCTTCGGACACATATTTTGCCGTCTTGCCGATGACCACGCCGAGTTCGACCTCCCAGTCGGTCTTTTCCGAACCGCGCGGGATCAGCAGATCGTCATTGGGGCCGACGATCGCCGAGGTTGCCTTCATGAAGATGACGGGTTCCGGCGGAACCGCCATGCCGGATTCGGCTGCGTGGTCGGCATAGTTGAGGCCGATGCAGATGAACTTGCCGGTTCCGGTGACGCAAGCGCCGATGCGCGGTGTGCCGGTGACGAGCGGCAGGCTTGCCGGATCGATCTTTGCCAGTGCGGCAAGCGCTGCGGGATCGATGTCCTTGCCGCCGATATCCGAGACATGGCCGGAGAGATCGCGGATCTGGCCGTTGGCGTCGAGCATTGCCGGCTTTTCAGCGCCGGGTGCGCCATAGCGAAGAAGTTTCATGAGCGTTTTCCTGTTTTAGGGCGTCAGATCGACCAGCCGCCGTCGATGTTGTAGGCTTGGCCTGTGGTGTAAGTGGCGCCGGCGAGATAGACGGCGAGGTCGGCGATTTCATCCGGCGTTCCGATCCGGCCCATTGGCTGGCGGGCGATGAAGGCCGCGCGGGCGGTGTCGTAGTCGCCCTGAGCACGCATGCGTTCCTGCAGCGACGGGCTTTCGACCGTGCCCGGGCAAATGGCGTTGCAGCGGATGCCCAGCGCAACATAGTCGGCAGCAACAGCCTTGGTCAGGCCGATGACGGCCGCCTTGGTGACCCCATAGGCGAAGCGGTTGGGCACACCCTTGATGCTGGAGGCGACCGACGACATGTTGATGATCGCGCCATCGCCGCGCGCAAGCATGCCCGGCAGAACGGCGCGTATGGTCCGGATCATTGCCTTGACGTTGAGATCGAAGGCAAATTCGAGATCGGTATCCTTCATCTCCAGAACCGTGCCGCCATGGACGACGCCGGCGCAGTTGAACAGCACATCGATGTCGCCGATCTCAGCGATCAGCGTCGAAACCGCATCGGCTTCCAGCACGTTGAGAATGTGGGTCGAGATGCCGTGTTCCTTGGCCAGATTGGCAAGCGCGTCGGCATTGATATCGGTGGCATGGACGATCGCGCCCGCCCTGGCGAAGGCGAGGGCCGACGCTTGGCCTATGCCTTGCGCCGCAGCGGTGATCAGGACTTTCTTGCCGGTCAGATTGGCGGTCATGTCATTGGCCTCTTTCAGGTTTTCTTGCGTTCGACGATAAGAATGTGATCGGCGGCGAGTACCACCTCGTCGCGTTGGTTGACGACTTCGCAGCGCTCGGTAATGCGCCCGGACGCCGGACGTTTCGGGTCGTCTTCCTTGGCCGCGATGGTGACGCGTGTGCGGATCGTATCACCGATATGGACGGGACGGACGAAACGCAACCGGTCGTAGCCGTAGGAAAACGCAACCGGATTGATCAGCGACGCGGTGAGGCCAACCCCGATGGAAAAGATCATAGTCCCATGGGCGATGCGCTGGCCACCGGGTAAGGTCTTGGCGAACTCGGCATCCATATGATGGGGAAAGAAATCGCCCGTATGTCCGGCATGCACGACGAAATCGGTCTCGGTGATCGTGCGTCCGGTGGTCAGCCGCACCGATCCGAGTTCGTAGTCTTCGAAATGGATAATCTGTTCGCTCACGGTTCAAACCTTGGCAATGGCGCAAGCGGCGTCGCCGGCTGCGCGCTGGATTGATAGGCGGCTTCGACCAGCGCCATGGTTTGCCACGCATCCTCGACGGAGCCGATCAGCACCTCGTCTTCGCCGGTGGCAAAGCGCTGCAGATTGGCCATGCGGTTGGCAAAGGCGTCAGGGAACCACGCGCCCTCAAGCGGCACGGAAACCCATTCCTCGCCACCGGCTGGGCGTATCCAAAGCTCGTCCGGCTCACCGCGCGGATAGTCGAGATTGACGCCGAGCTTGATATAGGCGGCGCCCTTCGTACCCGAAATGCGGAACTCGCAGGCCTGGAATTTGCGGCCGAAATCATGATCGTGATTGACCGAGAGAACGCAGCGCAGCCTGTCGCCATAGTCGAGGATAGCGGCCGTGCGCGTCTGCGCCACATCGTGATTGGGGTGTCCGATCGTCTTGGCGTGAACGCCGAGCGGATTGCCGATCAGACCGCGAATGAAATCCAGATAGTGGATCGAGTGCATGGCAATCTCGATACGTGGCAGGCCCTTGAGGAAAGGCCAGAGCCCCCAGGGGGTCGCCAGCGCCAGCCAGGCGTCGAGATCGACGATCTCGCCGAGAAAGCCGCGCTCGACCGCATCCTTCAAGGCCAGCATCGTCGGCGCGAAACGCAGCTGGAAATTGACCGCCGCCTTCAATTGGCGCGCGCGGCAGATCCTCAGGATTTCGGTCGCTGCTGTAAGGTCCGAGCCCATCGGCTTTTGAATGAGTGCGGCCGCACCAAGCGGCAGTCTCGACAGGATGGCGGCGTGCGCCGCAGGTGGTGTGGCGAGGTCGAAGACGGCATCCTTGACGGAAAGCGCCTCATCCTCGCTTACAAATGCGCGAATGCCCCATTTCCCGGCGAGGGAACCGGCTTTTGCGGCATCCGGATCATAGAGACCTGTGACTGGAAACCCTGCCTGCCTGTAGGCCGGCAGATGGGCATCACCGACAATGCTGCCTGCGCCGAAGATGACGACCGGCCGCGGCGTGGCTGGCTTTGGCCACCATTGGCGAAGCGTTGCAGGATCGAAATGCTCAGTCATGATGAAATACCTCTTCCATCATTGCCCACCATTCGCCTTGCCTGCGGGTGGCAAGCGGCTTCTGGCAGGGCATGCAGAACGACCACCATTCCTTGTTTCTCGGGTGTGCCGCCATCTTGGCCATGTCGGCTTCAAAATCGGTCCCGGCATATTCCCAATAGCCGAACAAAACGTTCTCCGGCTCCTTCAGGAAGATCGAATAGTTGGTGACATTGCATTCCGAGATCAGGGCAAGGATATCCGGCCACACAGTGGCATGAAGCCGCCGGTAGTCCGCTATTTTGTCCGGTTCAAGCCCGATCAGCATGCCCATGCGCTGCATTATTGTCTCCCGTCAGGCCCGGAATTCGCGGGTGAATTCTTCCACCGATCGCGATTTGACCGCATCCCAGTCCCAGGCGATGCCGATGCCCGGCTCGGATGGGGCGAGCGCCTTGCCATCGACGATCTCCATGCGCTTTTCCGTCAAATCGTCGAGCTGGGGAATATACTCGACATATTTGCCGTTCTGTATGGCGCAAACGAGGCTGACATGCAGCTCCATCAGGAAATGCGGGCAGACGGGAATGTCGAAGGCTTCCGCCGCATGGGCAACCTTCAGCCATGGCGTGATGCCGCCGATGCGGGCGACATCGACCTGGACGATCGAGCAGGCGCCCTTCTGCATATATTCGCGAAAATGGCGGATCGAATACATCGATTCCCCCACGGCAATCGGGGTCGTGGTCGAGCGCGACAGGCGGATATGGCCGTCGAGATCGTCGGCAGGCAGTGGTTCCTCGATCCAGGCGAGGTCGAGCTCCTTCAGCCGTCCGGCGCGCCGGATCGCCTCGTCGACGGTAAAGCCCTGATTGCAGTCGGTCATGATTTCGAAAGCCGGGCCGACAGCTGCGCGCACGGCCGATAGCCGGTCGTAGTCTTCAAAACCATGCGGCCGGCCGATCTTGATCTTGGAGCCGGAAAAGCCCTTGTCCTTTGCCTGCAGCGCATCATCGACCAGTGCCTGCTTGTCGATATGCAGCCAGCCGCCCTCGGTCGTGTAGAGCGGGCAACGGTCACGGGCGCCGCCGGCGAGCTTCCACAGCGGCAGGTTCTGCTTCTTCGCCCGCAGATCCCAAAGTGCTGTATCGACCGCTGCGAGGGCAAGGGCTGTAATCGGGCCGATCGTCGTTGCGTGGGTGGCAAATTCCAGCTTGTGCCAGATCGCCTCGATGCAATCGGCATCCGCGCCGATCAACAACGGTACGAGATGATCCGAGAGCAGGCGCATGACGGAGGAGCCGCCAGTGCCGATCGTGTAGCTGTAGCCCGTGCCGGTCGCGCCATCTGTATCGGTGATGGTGACGAAGGGGGTTTCCTGGCTGACAAAGCTCTGGATCGCGTCGGTGCGCTTCACCTTCGGTTGAAGGTCGACCATGCGCAGTTCAATTTTCTCGATACGGGCCATCAAGGGTTCCTCAGGCTACCAGGCTCTTGCCGGTGGTCAGGTCGAAAAGATGCGCTTGCGAGAGATCGAAGCTCATCTTGATGTTCTGGCCGGAGGGCAGGGGGCGTGGGTTGAGCATGCGAGACACCCAGTCGCGGCCGTTGAAGCCGACAAAGACCAGCGTCTCGTTGCCGAGCGGCTCCGTGATGGAAACCGGAAGCTCCAGTTCCGCAACCGCCTCGGCATCGCCGGAGTTCAGGCCATGGCCCGTCGGATAGAAATCGTCGGGCCGAAGGCCAAATGTCAGCTTCTGGCCGGCCGTCAGGCTCTGGCGAAATTTCGGCGGGATCGGCAGGGTGGCGCCGCTGGCGAAAACCAGTTTCCCATCGGAGACCGTCACGTCATCCATGTTCATCGGCGGCGAGCCGATGAAGCCGGCGACGAACTTGGTCGATGGCCGGTTGAACACCTCTTCCGGCGTGCCGATCTGCTCGATATGGCCGTCGCGCATGATGACGATGCGGTCGGACAGGGTCATCGCCTCGACCTGATCATGCGTGACATAGATCATCGTCGCCTGCATGCGGGCATGCAGTTTCTTGATCTCGGTGCGGACCTGCGTGCGCAGCTTGGCATCGAGATTGGACAGCGGTTCGTCGAACAGGAACACGTCCGGGCGGCGGACGATTGCTCGGCCCATCGCCACGCGCTGGCGCTGGCCGCCGGAAAGCTGGGAAGGGCGGCGGTCGAGAAGGTGCGACAGGTCGAGAATGGCTGCCGCATCCGCCACCTTTTCCCTGATTTCCTCGACCGGACGCCCGGCGATCTTCAGAGAAAAGCCCATGTTTTCGCCAACGGTCATATGCGGGTAGAGCGCGTAGGACTGGAATACCATCGAGATGTTGCGGGCGCGGGGCGGCAGGTCGTTGACGACATTGTCGCCGATCTCGATCGTGCCGCCGCTGACATCCTCGAGGCCTGCGATCATCCGCAGCGTCGTCGATTTTCCGCAGCCGGATGGGCCGACCAGCGCTATGAACTCGCGGTCCTTCACTTCAAGGTCGATGCCGTGCACCACTTCCAGCGCGCCGTAGCGCTTGACCAGTTTCTTGAGACTGACAGGAGCCATGAAATTATCCTTTGACCGCGCCGAAGGTGAGGCCGGAGACGAGGTGTTTTTGTATGATGAAGGTGAGCGTCAGTGCCGGAATGATCATCACGACCGCCAGCGCACACATGCCGCGCCAGTCGATGGTGAATTCGGCGGTATAGTCGAGGAGGCCGACCGGCAGCGTCTTGGAATTCACCGAACGGGTGATCTGCGAGGCCAGCGCATATTCGTTCCACGAGATCAGGAAGGCGAAGATGCCTGCCGATGCGATGCCGGGGCCTGCAAGCGGAAATTCCACCTGCCAGAAGGCTTGCCAGCGGGTGCAGCCGTCGATCTGCGCGGCTTCGGCCAGATCCTTCGGCACCTGCCGGAAGAAGCCGTCGATCAGCCAGATGGTGAAGGGGACGTTGAGGGCGACATAGGTGAGGATCAGCGCAAAATGCGTGTCGATGATGCCGGTGCGGGCAAAGATCATGAACAAGGGCAGCGACAGCGCGATCCCCGGCACGRCGCGGGTCAGCATGAAGCCGAGGAAGATCGCAGACTTGGCCTTGAACCGGTAGCGCGCGAAGGCGTAACCGCCGGCCATGCCGATCCCGAGCGCAATAAGCGTCGAGGTGATCGAGATGATCAGCGAATTGCGGAAATAGGACCAGACGGGAATGCCACCCTGGCCGGCGCCGGAAAACATCGCGCGATAGGCGTCGAGCGACAGGTCCTGCGGAATCCAGACGGGCGGCTTGGCCATGATCTCGACGGTCGGGCGCAGCGATGACAGGATGATCCAGAAGCCGGGCAGGCAGATGATCAGCATCGCCACGAAAAGGGTGATGACATGGGCGAGCGAATAGAGGCGCTTGCGCAGGCGGTGGGACGAATTGATATCCATTACCACTCAGCTCCGATCTGCTGGCGCGCGGCTGCGAGCTTGCGGAAGAAATAAACGGTGAAGAGGATCGACAGCACGATGGCGAAATAGGCCATGGCGTTGGCCAGCCCCATGCGGGCATCGCCATAGGCGGTGCGCCCGACCAGCGTCCACAACAGCTCGGTGCGCTTGGCGGGACCGCCATCGGTCATGATCTTGACGATGTCATAGGCCCTTGCGACATCCAGCGAGCGGATGGTCATGGCGATGAAGGCGAACGGCATCAGATAGGGCCAGGTGACAAAACGGAATGTCTGCAGCGGCGTGCAAC
>NZ_JBFUBH010000059.1:0-17253 GCF_056405855.1 Pararhizobium sp. P1_E7
GACAAGAAGCCGATCGAAAGGCCCACACGCTCTGACATCTGCTGCAGTGTCATGTCGATTGCGCGCCGACGTTTACGGATTTTCTGCCCGAGCACTTGGTCCGCTGCGCCTTCTGTCACGCCTCTCCCCTCTGATTTTGATGCCCGAGACATCGGAGAACCCGCCATTCTTTCAGATCGCGCATCCGGCCCCGGAATTCCCTTTCTAAATGCACAAGCATGAAATTCACTCACCTCACCGATCCGCGTTCCACCTCACCTCAAAAATTTTACTATGCCAGTTCAATTTATTTTGCAAGACTTCAATTTTTTTAGAGTATCTTTTCTGGCTGGTGATTGTACGGGCGGCTCCGGCTGACCTGCCACTGAGAATTTCCGCCAGAATGGATTAGAGTCCGGCCCATTGAGGGCGGACGCACGAAGGAGCAGAGATTTACAGAAGAGCAGATTATCGGGGTGCCGAAGGAACAGGAGGCAGGCGCGAAAGCCGCTGATCTTTGCCGCAAGCACGGGATTTCCGAAGCAACTTTTTATAATTGGAAGGCCAAATGCGGCGGCATGGAAGTGTCCGAGGCCAAGCGTCTGAAGGCGCTTGAGGAGAAGAATGCTCGCCGAACAGTTTCTGGATACGGCCGCGCTCCGCGAGCTTCTTTCAAAGAAATGATAGGGCCTGCCGCCACGCGTCACGCCGTCGCGCATCCGAAGGCCGTCATGGGCCTATCGGAACGGCGGGCCTGAATGATCGGGACATCGCAGCGGTTCGATTCCGGGCAAGGCCGGAAGCGAAACCGCAAGCGCGGCGGCTGGCGATCGGACTGCCCTTCACCTCATGTCCACGGCCGCTGGACTTTCAGGTTGGCGCGCATGCCATTGTGGATGTAGAGGCGGCCGGGATCGTCTGGATGAGCCAGAAAGTGGAATTGTTTGGACGCGGATTCGTAGGAATGCGACCCGACCCGCCGAAGCTCGTCCCGGACGCGGTCGCTGCCGTGCGGCGTCCGTCCTCCGAACCAGTTCTCCTCGTCCTGAGGCGAATAGATTTCCTCCACCACGAGACCGTCCTGCCTCATCTGTGGTCGCCGTTCAAGCGCGACTTCAGCAGTCTCGTCGATCGGTGCGGATGGCGGGAAAAAATGCCGCGGCTGGAGCGCTCCGGCGTTTCCGTCGGTACATTTGCCCTGCAACTGGACGACGGAACGTCAACAGCCATGACCGTGCACAACGGCGTCCATGACAGCAATGCGGCGCTCTCGTTCTACGTCATGCTCGGATACACCTCGTTCAGCCTGATCTCGACCGGAACCTGGGTCGTCCTGTTCAACACCGATGCGCCGCTTTCCGTTCTCGACAAGGATCGCGACATGCTCGCCAATGTGACGGTCGATCAGGTGCCGGTGGTCACGGCGCGCTTTATGGGGGGGCGCGAATACGACTTGATTTCGCAAAATGCCCGGGTGCCCATCACCATAAACGACATCGAGAGTGCCATCAGCAAGGGGCAGATGGCACTGCCGAGTTTTGCCGCCGGCGGGCCTTTTCCTGACCAGACCGGATGCCTATCCGGCCCTCCGCCAGCGGACGAGCGTGCACGGGCGGCGATCGCTACGCTCTATCTCGCCTGCATGACAGCCATCACGCTCGATCTTGTGCAAGCGCGCAATACCATCATTATTGACGGCGGATTGGCGAACAACCCGATCTATCCACAACTGGTCGCCGCATTGCGGCAGAACCAGACAGTATTGTTGAATGTCGATGCCGAAGGCACGTCCGCGGGCGCGGCGTCGCTTGCATTCGAAACCTTCATGGGATCGCCATTCACTGACCCTTGCATAGTCTGTCAATCTGTAGCGATAGAGGGACTGCACGCCTATTTTACGGAATGGCGGGCACGGACCGCGCATCCTTCGATCTTAGAAAGGGATACAAAACCCCAGTCGCCTGGATAACATTTTCTCAGAGGGGCAGTGAGGACCGTCACAAGCCCCCTCGCCTCAACGCCTTCTGCTACTATCTGGCCATAGCTGATCAAGCGGTAGCGCCGTCTTGTATTTCACCTGCTTCAAGGCGAAGCTTGACCGGATATCTGTCTGAGCAGCGAGCCCGTCTGAACTTCACAGATCTGGAGCGACGCGTTGCGCCCGCTGTGATCGATCACAATCTTCGAGAAAATTCCAAGGCGCTGAAGGTGCCGATCACGGAATGGCACCGCAACAGCGCGGCCCTTGCTCGCTTCGACGACGATCCTCAGCGGCGTGCTCTTGTCGTTTCTGCCGGGGACGGAAAGGCAGTTGTCGCCGCAGGGGATCAATATATTCGCCCTGCATTATTTTTCGCCATGGCTCGGTGTCATCATTCCACAACACCTGCCGATACGCCCGTCCGTCGAGGCTCTCACCAACCGAAATCGCGGCTGACGCACCGGCTCTTAACCCCATATTAGACAGGCCATGATAATGTACTTCCTGCAGCGCCTCGCGGGCATGATGCCTTTCTGCAGTTCCGACTTTGGAACATGCTGATATTCGATGGGCGAGGGTTCCAGTCAGTGCAGAAGTTCGTCATTTCGGAGGGTCGCCGCAGGCAGCTATCTGTCGTTGCTGTGGCAACTGTCTTTATCGTCGTCGCCGCGGTATTGGCAGGGTTGGTTGCCGGGTCAATCAACACGCTTACGACGACGGCTGACGCGATTGACGACGGACGTGCAAGGCATGCTGCAGCGGGAGCGTTGCAGTCTCTTCGAAAACAGCTCGGCGGGACCGTCCGCGACAACGCCTATTGGGACGACGCGTTCGAACAGGTCAACTCCGGCGCCCGCGTGGACTGGAGCATCGAGAACTGGGGTTCCACGACCGCCGACTACCCGCTTTACGACACCGCTATCGTCGTCGACAGCCACAACCTGCCCGTTATCGCTTATCACAACGGCAGTCCGATGGACGTCGCGCCCGCACAATTCTTCAACAATTTCGATGCTCTCTTGAAAGCGGCCAGACGAGTTGACCCGTCTGACCCGGTACCTGTGCACTTCGTCCACTCGTCAGCCGGGACTGCACTGATCGGAGCGGCCACCATCCAACCATTTGAGCGCGATCCTTCGCTGAAGCCCGAAGACTCTTACGTTCTTGTGTTTGCCAAGCATATCACCCCCCAAGTCGTCGCCGAGATATCGGAAAGCTTCAGCATAGCCGGCCTCAGCCTCGACGCCTTTCCTGTTCCAGGAAGGTTGGAGGCGATGGTCACGGACGTGGTGGGTAACAAGGTGGCTGTGTTCACCTGGCCTCCCGAAGCTCCGGGAACGAAGAGCTATGCAAAGGTCGAAGGCGATCTGCGGACAGCAGGCGCCATTCTTGTGTTTTTCCTGTGCGGGATCGGAGTGGCCGGAGCTGTTACTATCCGCAGCCTGAAAGCCAGTGAAAGCCGCTCACGCTACAGATCGCTGCATGATACACTCACTGGCCTGTTGAACCGCGCAGGATTGCTCGAGAGCATTGCGGAAGCATCGGCGGCGGCTGACTTGAATGAGGCGGCCGTCAAACTTCACTTTATCGACCTCGATGGTTTCAAGGGAGTCAATGATGCGTGGGGACATAGCGTCGGCGACGAACTCATCGTCGCAGTCGCGCACCGCTTGACCGACACCCTCCCGGAGAATGCGATCATTTCCCGATTGGGCGGTGATGAGTTCGCTGTTGTCACCCTGGAAAATCCGCTCCTCCTCTCGGCGTCCGACATTGGCCATCAAATTCAGGTCGCCTTGACAAGGGTATTTGAAATCGGCGGCCGCACGATCGAAATCGGCGCCAGCGTCGGCGTGGCAGTCTCGCCGTCCGGCAAGATCGAGACGGGCGAGCTTATCCGCCGCGCCGATATCGCGCTTTATCGCGCCAAGGATCTTGGTCGCGGCGTGACCGTGGAGTTCGAGGACAGTTTCGACGACGACACCAATAGACAGGCGGAACTCGAAGCACAGCTACGGAGCACATTGGCGAATGGCTGCATCGATGTTTCGTTCCAGCCGCTTATCGATGCGAGATCGGGTGCGATTTGTGGCGTCGAAGCGCTGGCCCGCTGGGTCACGGACAGCGGAGATAGGATCGGTCCCGATGTCTTCATCCCGTTGGCAGAGCGATCGGGTCTCATCGACCTGCTTGGCCTGCAAGTTCTGAAGAAGTCTCTCCAGGCGGCCGCCTCCTGGCCTGGCATTGGTCTGGCGGTCAACGTTTCGCCGCTTCAACTCAAGAACCCCAGCTTCGTCAAACAGGTCACGGACGCTTTGGAATCCTCAGGGTTCGACCCCGGCCGCTTGAGCATCGAACTGACGGAAGGGGTGTTGATCTCCAACCCGGATCAGGCCCGCCGTGCCATCGATGGCCTGAAAGCTGCGGGCATCAAGATTGCCCTCGACGATTTTGGATCGGGGTTTGCGAGTATCGGGACGCTGCGCCAGTTCGGATTCGACCGCATGAAGGTGGATCGCTCGCTGATCGTAGCCCTCGACCACGACCAGAACGCCGGGGCGGTATTGCACGCGACGATCGCTTTAGCCAACGCGCTCGACATTCCTGTCACCGCCGAGGGGATCGAAACAGAAGCGCAGGCCAAAGCTGTCACGCTGTCCGGCTGCGACGCCCTGCAGGGATACCTATTTAGCAGACCGATCAGCGCCGAGCAGGTGACGGAGGCGTATTTCGTCAACAGCAACTGTGACTGTAACGAAGGTCAGTCAGCCGCGTAGCCGGTTTTGAATAGCAGGTGAAAGGTCGGAGCGGCCGGTTCGCCGCCCGCCAGGGGGACGCTGCCGCCCGACTTCAAGGAATGGTGTGAACCGCTGGTATCGGTCGCTGCGGGCGACATAGTCAATCGCAATGCACAATTCATCGATCCCTGGCTCTGGCTGGGGTAGAGGGTGGCATGCTCGGAAGCCGAGATTTTGGTCGAACCTGRGAGTGGCTCATTCGGGAGGTCGGTGGTGGCGGTCCTTATCCCTATATCCAGCACTCCAAAAGGGATCTCATCTATCCGTCGTCTGGCACATAGACGACGTTTTTAGAACGTTGCCGAATCCTCGGGCCACAACAGCAGCGGCGTTTTGTTCTCCTCGGAAATCGTCCGCAACCCGTGCCATGTGCGGTTGGCATAGACCAGCGCATCATCCCCCCGCGTTTCTTGCGCGAATGGTGAGGCCGACAAAAACTCGGCAGTCACCAGGCAGGCACCGGGCACTGCGAGCCGGTCGCGAAGCGCCGCCCGGAACCAGAAGTCGACCTGGGGATAATAAGGCTCTCCCGAAGCGAGCCGCTCCCAGCGCACATCGGCTCCGAAACGGTCGACCCCGCTGGTGGCGCACAGCCTCGCAAGCTTCATGTCCCCGCGCCGCACGAAATGCACGACCACGGTTTCCGCGTGCTCAACCGCCTTCGCAGTCGATGATGATGCCGAAAGCGAGAAAGCCACCGTTGGCGGCGCCGCGCTAACGGAAATCAGCGAACTGACCGTGAGCGCGACCGGTCCGCCACCCGCATCGGCCGTGATGATCGCCACCCCCGATGGATGATGACGGAAGGCCGAGAAAAAGGCCTCCATCACCGGATTCCTGACACCGCTGTCCGTGGCCGCGCTCGACACGGGCTGATCCTGCCGTTTAACCACGCCGCTCATTTCTTTTCGACCAAATCGTAGAACTGCCAGACACGATCGCTCCACAGCCCGGCGATTTCGCGGCCTGCCGCCCCCACGATGTTGGGATTGATCGTGAAATGATTGGCTGCGGTCAGCATCTCGCGATAGGTCCGCTGCATCACACCGTAACGCAGCGCAGCACCGCCGGCGGCCCGGTAAACGAACTGGCAGGCATCGACGCCGGCCTCATGCACCTCGGACTTGGCAAGGTGTACAAGGCTGATCTGACGGGTCGAGACGCGATTGCCGGCCTCGATGGAGGTTTCGACATCACGCCAGACTTCGAAGAGGAAGGCACGCGCCGCGCGCACGCGGGCATCGGCCCGACCGAAGTCAAACCAGAATTTGTCGCTTTCACCAAGCAGGCCGGCGCGGCCGGTCTTGGTGAGGGCGTATTGCGCCACCTCGTCAAGGACGCGCCGCGACGCGCCGATGGCCCAGCCGGAATGGCCGATGGAGGCAAGCCCAACCACGCCAAGGCTGAAGAATTCCTTCATGCGCTGCGGTTCGGCGGTCAGGATCGGGAACACCATGTCCTCGGGGATGAGCACGTCCTTGGCAGCGTAGTCGATGCTGCCGGTGGCCTGCAGGCCCAGAGAGTGCCAATTTCCGAGCAGGTCGTGCTCATCGACCGGGGCGTGGGCGCAGAGCACGATCACATTGCCGTTCTCGTCCTTTGCCGGCTGACCGGTGCCATCGTCGAGAAGCGCTGCGGTGTGGGTGAAGGTGGCATGATAGATACCGCTCGCATAGGACCACTTGCCGTTCAGCAGGTAGCCGCCGTCGACCTTCTTGAGCATGCCCGTCGGCGTGCCCTGTCCAGAAAAGCGGTTGTCAACGTCGCCGCCGAACAGGCGGTCGATGGCGGTATCGGGCAGGAAGGCAGCCGACATTGCGCCGATGCAGGCATGGACCATCGATATCCAACCGGCCGCCCCGCTGTAATAGGTGATCGCCTCTATGAGCTGCAATCCCCGGGTCGGGGAAAGCTGCGCGCCGCCGATGTCCTCGCCAGCGAAGATGTGCGACATCCGCAGCGACTTCAGGGCTTCAAACGTCGCCTCGTTCAGCCGTCCGAGCTTTTCGTTATCCTGCGAGTTCTCTTCGAGAACAGGGCCAATCTTGCGTACTTGCTCCATCAGGGACGAAAAATCCGTTTTCGTTCCCCAATATGCGTTCTCATGCTTCAGTGGTGCATTCATGACTTATTCCTCCTTGGCATTTCCGATTGTGCCGCAGGGCCGGTCTCGGCAGGCCCTGCGGCGTCTCCTATCAAGATCCTGCGACGCTTCAGCCCGCGAGAAAATCTCCGATGGCAACCGTCGCCTGCGGCTCCTCCTGCATGGCGAAATGGCCGGCATCCGCGATGATCAGTGTCCGGGCAGCCGGGATGCGCTCCGCCCAGATCGATGCCTGCGATGCCGGCAGCATGCGGTCCTTGTCGCCCCAGACAACGAGCGTTTCATTCGGAATGCGGCTTAGCCAGCGTCCGAGATTGGGGTGGCCCATGCCGTGAACCTTGAGAATAGCGCCGAGCGCCCGGCCCTCTTTCTCGCGGAGGGCCAGAAAGCTCTCCAGTGGCGGGCATTCCGAGCCGCCGGGGAAATAACGCAAGGCAACATCGACATCGTGCGCCAGGTACTCTGGCAGCGCTTCGGGACCAATTGCCGCAAGATCGGCGCCGGGATGATCCGGATGGTTGAGGCCGGCCGGGGCATTGAGGACCAGCCGRTCAAAACGTTCGCCTGCGACCACAGCCATTTCCGCCGCCATCCACCCGCCCATCGAATGGCCGACGAGGTGCGGCCGTTCGAGCCCCAACGCCGCGATCAGGCGCAGATGATGCACGACCAGATCCTGCATCCCGGCAAAATGCGGCGCCTCGCCGCTTTCGCCGAAACCCGGATGAAAGGGCAGATAGACACGGAAGCGGTCAGCAAGCCCCCTTGCCCATTCGTAGCCTTCCAGGGTGGCGGCGCCATGCAATGCCAATACCGCCGGTCCCGCGCCGATCGCCTTCACGACCACGCAGACGCCATCGAYCTCATGGGTCAGTGTTTCGAAATCCATCAGTTCCTCCCGGAATTCGCCGATCGGTCTGCCTCGGCAGTTATCAGCACCTTGCATTGTGTCGTCCTGCGGCGGAGCGCCTCGAATGTCCCGGAAACATCCTCGAAGCCGATCCGCGCCGTTATGAGTTCCTGCGGCCGGAAGCGGCCGGGTCCGAGCGCGTCGAGTGCGGTTTCGAATTCGGCCATGTTGAAGAACACGGCGAACGCCAAGGTGATCTCCTTCGAGAGTGCGACGAACGGGTCCCACTCGTCTCCGCCGACGCAAAGGCCGACCCCGATCACGGTTCCGTGGGGGCGGACAAGGCGGCAGGCAAAATCGATCAGGCCGTGCTTGCCGACGCATTCGAAGACGATATCCGGTGCGGCACCCGCCTGGTCCCGGAACTCTGCAGCGAGGCCCGGCCCGGACAGCGCAAAACCGGTCGCGCCCAGTGCCGCCGCGCGCGCCTCCTGGTGGCGGCCGAGATCTGCGACGATCACATTGCTGGCGCCGTAACGGCGGGCCCAGAAGGCGACCAGCAGACCGATCGGTCCGGCACCGAGGATGAGAACGCGATCGCCCGGCTTCAAGCCGGATCGCACGACCACGTGCAGGGCCACCGCAAGTGGCTCGGCCAGCGCGCCTTCGGCGGTTGGCAGATCTTGCGGCAGGATGCGGCATTGCCGGGCTGCGACGGTCGCAAATTCCGCGTATCCGCCGCCGATGAGCCGCATTTCGGCGCACCATGCGGGCTCGCCACGCAGACAGCTTTCGCAATGGCCGCAGCCGCGCATCGGTGCGACCGCCACCAGGTCTCCCCGCTTCAAATCCCCGACACCGCTGCCGCAGCGAACGACTTCTCCGGCGAATTCATGTCCGAGCACGTCATAGGGCTTGAGGCCGAAGGTTGCCGGGTCCTCGGTCATGTGCAGATCGGAGCCGCAGATGCCGCAAGCCGCGACTCTGAGCAGTACCTCGTCATGGGCCGGCTCGGGCATCCCGATGTCATCGATACGCAAGGGTTGACCGACACCGTCGAAAAGGGCGGCCTTCATGGCTTGTCCTCCAGAAGTATGCGCCGGGTCGGAAACCAGGGGGCATCCACCACCTTGCAGATCAGCCCCCAGATGCCGCCGCGGGCGAACAGCGCCATGAACAAGGTGAGGAGGCCCAGTACCACCATGTAGGTCGTGCCATATTCACCGAACCACCTGTCCGCGAAGAAATAGATGAGCGCGCCGATCAGCACGCCTTCGAGTGATCCCAGGCCACCGACCATGACGATGAAGATTGCGATATTGGCCCAATTGGGGTCATAGGCGGACGGCGGCGTGATGCGCAGCTGGGCGAGGAAATAGGTGGCGCCGGCGAGCCCTGTGCCCATGGCCGCAGCCACCCAGAGCAGAAAGCGCACACGCCCGACATTGACGCCCTGGCTCGACGCAGCGACCGGATTGTCCCGGATAGCGATCAACGCCAAGCCATAGCGCGAGCGCAGAAGCGCATAACTGCCGCCGACGGTGAGTAGCAGCATCAGCGCCGAGATCAGCGAGACGCCGAGCGCGCGTTCGTCGGCCGAATAACCGGTCATCACACGAAGGCTCATGCCGGCGCCCGCATTGACATAGCCGAAAACCGAGGTCGCCAGCCGCATGACTTCGGCGATCACCCAGGTGCCGATGGCGAAATAGGGTCCGTCAAGCCGGTGCAGCAAGCCGTAGGTGGGAACGGCCAGGATGGCGGGCGCGATCATCGCCAGCACAACAGCGACGAACGGATTGAAGCCCCACAGCTGAGCCATCACGAACATCGTATAGGCGGCCACACCGACGAAGGCCTGCTGGCCGACCGACACCAGGCCACCATAGCCGGCAAGCAGGTTCCACATCTGCGCCACCGCGATGTAGCAGCTAAGCTCGACGACGTCGCGGATCAGGCCCTGGCTGGCCCAGAGCGACATGGAGGCGATCGCGACCAGCACGCCGAGGCCGATGATGAGCGCCACGACGCCGGACAACGTCTGGCGTTGCACGCGGACGGGTGCAGGCTGCGCGACACCGGTATCGGCATGAGCAAACATGTCTGCCATGGGCTCAACCCTTTCCGAGTATGCCCTGCGGCCGCAGAGCGAGAATGATGAGAAAAACGAGATGGCCGGCCAGGATGCCGAAACCCGGATCGATGCGGAATCCGACCGACTGGCTGATGCCGAGCACCATGGCGCCGATGAACGCGCCCCAGATCGAGCCCATGCCACYGATGATCACGGCCTCAAACGCATAGATCAGCTGGTAGGCGCCGTCGGCAGGCGCAACTGTCGCCCGCAGTGACTGAAAGACCGCCGCAAAACCCAGGATCGCCACCGCAAGCGCGGTCGCGCCCGCATAGATCTTCTTCGGGTTCACGCCAGTCATTGCAGCGGCCTCGACATCGGCGGAGGCAGCGCGCAGGGTCCGGCCGAACCGGGTGTGGTGCAGCACAGCGTGGAGCCCAGCAGTCAGGACAGTCGCCGTGCAAAGCACGATGACGGGCAACACGCCCACGAAAATTGGCCCCAGCTGCACCGATGCCTGCGCCAAACCGGCGCTGGGAAGCGAGCGGGTATCCGCCGACCAGATTTGCTGCATCGCATTCTGCAGTGCCACGGAAAGTCCGAACGTGGCGATCAGCGACGGCAGAGGATCGTCGCCGACCACCCGGTTGAGGATCAGGCTCTGCAGCAGCACACCCAAGACGGCCCCCAGCGCCACGAGCACGATCAGCACCGACCAGGGCCCGAGCGAGAAAGTCGAGGCAAGGCTGATCCCGACCAATGCGAGCAGGATCATCAGATCGCCATGGGTGATATTGACGATGCGCATGACTCCGAACATCAGCGCCATACCCAGAGCATACTGGGCATAGAGACCGCCCAGCAGAACACCTTGAACGAGCCCGTCAATCCAATGCATGAGACGCTCCGAAATAGGCTTCGCCGATTGCCTCACGAGAAATATCCGCCGACCGGCCGGTAAGGGTGACGCGGCCTTCAAGCATGCAGTAGAGCCGGTTGGAGGCCGAGCGGGCCAAGCCCACATCCTGTTCGACCACCACGACCGCGGTGCCATTTTCCGCGATCGAGGGAATGGACTGATAGATTTCCCGCACCACCTTGGGCGCGAGGCCGAGACTGATCTCGTCACACAGAAGCAGGCGCGGTTGGTTGAGCAGCGCCCGGCCGATGGCGACCATCTGCTGCTGGCCACCCGACAGGGACTGCACCGGCACGGCCTGTTTTTCCTTGAGAATCGGGAATAGCGCGTAGACCCGGTCGATCGTCCATGCCTCGCCGTGCGGCGTGGCGGCATGGTCCATGGCGACGCGCAGATTGTCGGCGACCGACATGCCCGAAAACAGGCGCCTCCCTTCGGGCACGATCGCGACACCGGCGGCCACCATGCGATATGGCTGGCTACCGCCGACCGGGCGACCATCGAGCTGCACCATTTCCGGGGCTACGCGCAGCAGGCCCATGATCGATTTCAGGAGCGTCGACTTACCCGCACCGTTGGCGCCGATCAGTGCCACGACCTCGCCTGCGCCAATCTCGAAATCAACGCCGTAGAGGGCCTGGAAGTCGCCATAGCGGGCCACCAGCCCATGCGTGGACAAAAGCGCCGTCCTCATGTTTCAATCCCCATGTAAACGCGCCTGACTTCGGGATCGTTGATGACGTCGTCCGGAGTGCCTTCGGCAATCTTCTCGCCGAAATTCAACACCATGATCCGATCGGCGACGGCGAGCAGAGCGTGCAGAACATGCTCGATCCAGACGATCGTGACGCCGCTGTCGCGGATACGTCGGATGAGTGCGACGAGCGCCTTGCCTTCGTCGTCGGTCAGGCCGCCGGCAATCTCGTCGAGCAGGAGAAGTTTCGGCCCGGAAGCAAGAGCACGCGCCAGTTCGAGCCGCTTGCGATCGAGAAGCGTCAGCGTACCCGCCGGGCGGTTGGCCTTGTCGGCGAGTTCGCAATGACGCAGAATCTCGGCACATCGCGCATAGCTTGCGGCTTCCGATCGGCCACCGCCAAATGAGGCCGCGACCAGCAGGTTCTCGAACGTCGTCATGCCGACATAAGGTCGTGGAATCTGGTAGGTCCGCCCAATGCCCATCTGGCAGCGCCGGTAGGGCGGCTGGCCGACCAGTCTGTCGCCGGCAAAGACCAGTTCACCGCCGTCGACGCGGATATCACCGCTCACCAGATTGAAGAGCGTGGTTTTGCCGGCGCCGTTCGGACCGAGAATGCCCAGAACTTCGCCAGCTCGAACGTCGAAGGTGATATCGTGGAGCACCCGCAACGCCCCGAAGGACTTGGTCAGTCCCTGCGCCGCAAGCAATACGTCGTTTGCCATGCTTCTCCATCCCAACTCATGCATGCCCGTCAGGCGGCAGCTCACCGCCGCCTGTCTCGTCCTGCCGCCCATGAAGGTGGCAGGCCTGATTCCGGAGTTTCGGTCCTGCTCAGACCGGCCAGGGGATCGACACCATCTTCTGTTCAGGCTCGAACAGCTTGTTGACGGTGTTGTCGACGATCTTCAGATCGTAGGGCCACTTGTCGCCCTTCCTCCACTGGCCGCCGAAGATCGGTGTCGTGGAAACGTTCTTGTGCGGGCCGCTGGAGAAATCGACCTTACCGATCAGCGTGTCGAGCTTCGTCGCGACRATCGCCTCAAGATTGGCCGCCCGGTCGAGCGGATTTTCAGAGCGCTTGAGCACATCCAGAGCGACCTCCCAGATCGCATGGCTGTAGCCAAGCGGCTGGGTCCATTGTTTCTTCGTTTCGCTTTCCCATACGTTGGCGATATCGCGGCTTGCCTGCCCCGTCAGCGTCGACTTGAAGGGGAAGGCAGGTGTCCACCAAACCTCGGACGACAYGCCATCGCCGAGCGGCCCGAGTGCCTGGATCCCGGATGGGAAGAGCAACGCCGCGGCTATCGTCATGGCCTTGGGCTTGTAGCCCTGCTGGGCACACTGGTTGACGAAGGTCTTGAAATCGTCCGGATAAGTGATCCCACCGATAATGTCGCAGCCCGCTTCCTTGAAGGCATTGATCTGGGCGGAATAATCGTTGGTGCGCGGCTGGAAATATCCGGGCACCACGATCTCGAAGCCAGCCTTCTGGGTCGGCGCGGGCAGGCCATAGCCATCATTGCCCCAGGTTTCGCCGTCGGCGTTCTGGGGAAACAGCATGCCAACCTTGCGGTTGGTGTCGAGAGTGTTCCATAGACCGACGAAGGTATTGAGCGCCTCATCGAGACCCCAGAAGAAATGGTAGGTCCACTTGAACGGCTTATCCTGTCCGCCGCGCGGAAAGATGATGGCCTGCCACGGAGCGCCCGTCGAAATGCACGGGCACTCGTAGAGCTCGGCCTGGTCGGCAGCGGGGCTGACCGTGTCCGTCGTTGATGCCGGCAGTATCAGATGCACGTTCTCATTCAGGATGAGGTCGCCCGCGACTTCCGCTGCCCGATTGGGATCGGACTGGCTGTCCCGCATCAGGATTTCGACGTCGTAGCGCCCGGATTTCGTCTCCAGTCCGCTCTTGACCAGTTCCTTGATCTTGCCCAGCGCCCAGCCGTCGGTTTCGCCGAACAGCGCGAGCGGGCCGGTCGCCGGTGTAACGAAACCGATCTTGATTGTGCCGGTCGATTGGGCGCGCGCAACCATCGGCGCTCCGAGCGCCGAGGCCACAAGGCCAGCACCCATACCCTTGAGTACCGTTCGACGCGACGGCCTCGCTATCTTGCTTGTCAGTTCCATCATGGTCTCCTCCCTTCGACGTCTCTGTTGACATTCGCAACGGCCGGCCGCGTCCTCCACGCAGGTTGGCCATTGCGTTATTTCATTTGATGCGGTGCATCGCGCCTCCGTCGATGACGATCTGGCTCCCGGTCACATAGGACGAGCATGGCGACGCCAGGTAGAGCGCCAGCCCCTTGATATCCTCGGTGTCGCCGATTCGGCCGATCAGGGATTGCGCCTCGAAAGTCTTGCGATCCGCGGGGATTTTCAAGCGGCCACCGGCGATATTGGTCATGAAAGGCCCGGGTGAAATGCAATTGATCAGAATACCGAAGGCCCCAAGTTCCATCGCCATCTGGCGAACGAAATGGTCCACGCCGGCCTTGGCCGGCATGTAGGGCGTGCCAACGATCGCTTCGTTGATCTGGGCCGCGATAGACGACGTGACGATGATCCTGCCGCCGCCGGTCGCCTTCATGTGCCGTGCGGCATGCTTGACGGTTGTGTAGACGGAGGTGAGGTTCACCTCGATCACCCTGTCCCAGTGGTGATCATCCAGCACGTCGATCGCACCTTCCGGAATTCGGCCACCCTCGGTCGACAGAAAGCCGGGGCCAGCATCGATACCCGCATTGGCGAAAACCACGTCGATCCGGCCATTCCGRCTTGCCACAGCATCGAACGCCAAGGCCATGGCGGTCCGGTCGCTAACGTCGATCACCTGCCCCCAGACATCGGCACCGCCACCCTTCATGTCCTCGACGACCGCATCGAGACGATCCGCATTCATGTCGAAAATGCAAACGCGCGCATCGTTCTCGGCCATCACCTCGGCGTAAGCGCGGCCGATCCCGCTTGCCCCGCCGGTCACAATGACCGATCTGCCACGAACGTCGAACATATCCTGTAAAGTCGTCATTCTTGCTCCCACGCCACTGCATCTGGCGGTTCGGCGGGTGCACTTTCACCCCGCGCCGAACCGTTCTCTCCAGGCACTGTCCGCTCCTCCCCGGTCGCGGCTTCATGTCTACGCGATGATTAGGACGTTGAAACGCATGGGCCTGTCAAATGCCGGATCGAGATCGAAATTTTCTTCGGAAGAAAAAATCCAAACATCTGAATTTAAATGGAATTTTTTGATTTGTTTTTGCGGTGCAAAATGAATACCCACGAATCAACTTCATGAAATCATCATATTCACTTGACCATTTGATGAAAATACGGAAGCTCCAATTTGCCGTTTAATGACGTGAGAAAACAGGCGATGATCGCTCCGATTGAACCCTCCAAAGTGCTGGACCGCGGCGGCAATCCAACCGTTCGCGAACTGCTGTCCAGTATCGTGTTCAACCCCAGCGATGGCATGATCAGCCTCAATGGCGCGCGCATCGTCATGCAGCGAACCGCCGTCAGCACCGAACTCCGGCGCGAGCTCATTCGCATGCTGGGGCCGCAGGAAGCGCGCGTGTTTCTTATCCGCCTCGGCTTCCTGTCAGGCCAGTCCGATGCGCGTTTCGTACGGGCCAGCTGGCCCAATCTCAACGCCCGCGACGCCTTCACAGCCGGCACCCGGCTTCACACGTTCAGCGGCGTGGTGCGGGTGGAAACGGTGTTTAACACCTACGATTTCAGCAAGAAAAAGCTCACCGCCGAGTTCCTCTGGCACGACAGCGTCGAGGCGGCGGAGTTCCGCGACAAACGCCCCTCCGCAGATCCTGTTTGCTGGACCCAGCTCGGCTATGCATCCGGCTATGCCAGCGAGTTCTTCGACACGCTGATCGTCTACAAGGAAGTGGAGTGCGTTGGTCAAGGGCATAGCCATTGTCGCGTGGTGGGCAAGCATGCCGGTGCATGGGGCGCTTCAGATCCCGAAGTCGCGCTGTTTCGCGACCGGATCATCGCCACGCAGGACTCACCACCACCCGAACCCGCGCGCAAAGCCGGCGCCCATTTGTCTGAAGTCTCTCTCAGCGGGCTGGACCGGGTGCTGCTCGCCCCTGTGCGGCTCCAGCTCGACCTTCTGGCACCCATGGCGCTGCCGGTTCTTATATCAGGGGCCTCGGGCACCGGCAGGAGCCGCGCGGCGCATTATCTGCACCGCATCTCCGTGGCGCAGGCGACGGAGATGCGGCAGATCTTTGGCGCACAGGTCAATCTTGAATTCTGCGCCGAAATCGCGCTGCCCCGCAAAGCCGCCAAGCGCAATGCCGGGCGGGAGACGATCCTGATCGATGGCATCGAGACCATTCCGGCCGACATCCAGCTGCAGCTTGCGCGGTCGATCGAGGATGGGATTCTCAGCGGCGGGCCGCGCATCGTCGCGCTGTCGCAGGCGGACCAGCCGGCGAGCTCTCCCGGCCTGTCGCCCGAACTGCGGGCCGCCCTGTCGGCGTTGTCAATTCGGCTGCCGGCTTTCGCAGAACGAACTGGTCAGCGTGCCGACATCGCCATGGAACTGTTACCGATGCTGGCCGCCCGGATGGGTATGGAGGCGCCGATTTTGGACAGCGCGGCAGCAAGACTTGTCGAGGGCTTTGGCTGGCCGGGCAACCTCCACCAGATGCGCGGCGTGTTGAGCGCAACGCTCGCAAGCCATTTGAATCCAGGTCCAATTACAGCAGAGGAAATTGCAACGCAGCTCTCTCGCCTTGCCACCCCCTCCATGGGGGGCAAAGACGGTGCATCCGTGTCGTCCCTGCTCGAAGCGCTGGTGGGGGCAGAGGAATTCTCCCTCCCCGATTTCGAGCAATCAGTCTATAGAGCAGCGCTCGAACGGGCGGGCGGAAACCTCTCCGCCGCAGCGCGCCTTCTCGGCCTAACGCGTCCGCAACTTGCATATCGCGTCAGCGGGCAAAACGGACCCAAGCCAGAAAAGACCGTTTGAGCCGGTTGCGGCGCTCACCGTCTCGAAGCCATCAGTCCCGAGCTCGAAGAACCAGCCGGGGCTCTCAACCCGCTGGCAACGATATTCATGTGCTCTATCGCTCAGCTCAATGATTCCATTGTCCCGCCGGCGGGAATGAAGGTTGCGGTCTTGTTGTCGACGATGACCAGTTCGAATTTCCCGTCCGGCTGACGTCGCCATTGGCCGCCGACCAGCGGCGTCTTGGCGACGTTCTTGGCTGCGAACGGCGGCAGGCCTGCACCGTTCCACTCGATGCGACCGACGACAGTATCGGCCCTGGACGCCCCGATCGCGGCTGCGACCGCTTCGGCATCGGTCACGTCGGCAACTCTGCCCATCACATTCGCCGCCATTTCGAACAGCGAGTGGATGAAGCCGATCGGCTGGGTCCACGGCCTGCCCGTCCTCTCGGTAAACTCGGCCGCAAGATCCGCCGAAGACTGGCCGGTTATCGATGACTTGAAGGGATGGCTGGCCGACCACCACACTTCCGACGAGAGGTTGTGACCGTTCTGGCCGAGCGCTTCCACCGATTGTGGAAACAGGATCGCCTTGGCGACCGTCACGGCTTTGGGCGTCATGCCCTGCTGCTTGGCCTGGTTCCAGAAGGTGGTGAAATCCGGCGGGATCACCACGCCTGTGATGATCTCGGTGCCGGCGCCCTTGAAAGCGTTGATCTGGGCGGTGAAATCGTCGCTTAGATTCTGGTAGCGGCCGGGATCGTTGAGTTCAAACCCGGCCGTTACCAATCCCGGCTTCAGTCCATTCTGCGGATCGCCCCAGGCATTGCCGTCTGCGTCGTTCGGGAACAGGCCGCCGACCTTCCTGTTGGTT
>NZ_JBFUBH010000060.1:0-17021 GCF_056405855.1 Pararhizobium sp. P1_E7
CTACTATCCATGCGCGCCTCCCAGGAGACGGGCGCTATGGCGGTGGATACGCAACCAGACCGTCGTTCCCGGTGGCCTTGTCCTGTCCAGTTCCGGACTGTTGGCGAGCCGCGCCGTGAACAGAGCGCCATCGTTCAGGCGAAGTTGCAGGCGGGTATCGGTACCGACGAAAATCTCGTTCTCTATGACCGCCGGAATGGCATCGGGCGCGATCTGGTCGAGCACGTCGACATGTTCGGGGCGGATCAGAACCTGCACCGAGCTGTCGGGCGTGCCGGAGCCGCCATAGGCCGTGATCGTGGCGCCGGCAACCTCCACGCGAAATGCGTCCGCGTCGGCGGCGCCCGCGATGCGCCCAGCGAGAATATTGGATTCACCGATGAAATCGGCCACGAAGCGATCGACCGGCGCATTGTAGATTTCCTTCGGACTGCCGACCTGCAGCACCCTGCCCTTGCTCATCACGGCGATGCGATCCGACATTGCCAGTGCCTCCTCCTGGTCGTGCGTCACGAAGATGAAGGTGATGCCGGTTTCGGTCTGCAGCCGCTTGAGTTCGACTTGCATTTCCTTCCTCAGCTTGTAGTCCAGCGCGGAGAGCGGTTCATCGAGCAGAAGCACCTGCGGCTGCGGGGCAAGCGCGCGCGCCAGAGCGACACGCTGCTGCTGGCCGCCGGAAATAGCACTTGTCTTGCGGTCGGCGAGCGCCTCCATGCGCACGAGCCTGAGCATTTGTGACACGCGCTGCGCGATGCGAGATTTCTGCCAGCTGAGCATCCTCAGGCCAAAACCGATGTTCTCGGCGACCGACATGTGAGTAAAGAGCGCGTAGTTCTGAAAGACCGTGTTGATCGGCCGATTGAAGGGCGGCAACGGCGCTATGTCCTTGCCGTGCAACAGGATCTGGCCTTCGGTGGGAAAGCTGAAACCGGCAATCAGCCGAAGCAGCGTCGTCTTTCCGCAGCCGGACGGCCCAAGCAGCGTGAAGAATTCGTTTTCGGCAATGTCGACCGAGACATCTTCCAGCGCCAGAAAGGCGGCAGCACCGGCGCCATAGCTTTTTTGCAAACCGATAGCCTGGACGGCGAGGTTGCGGTCCGCGCTTCGTTTTTGCGCTGTTTGCTGGGACGCAATCATGGGCATGCCTCGAACGTCACACGGCCACCGCACACGGTGAGCACCGGCGCAAGCGTGTTTATTTCAGCGGACGGCAGGCTCTCGATGTCGCCGGAAAGCAGGACGAAATCGGCCAGATAGCCCGGCTTGAGTCTGCCCTTGCGGTCTTCCGCATGTTCGGCATAGGCGCCCTCGACCGTGTAGGCGGCAATCGCCTCATGCAACGAGAAGCTCTGGTCCGGCAAGTCCGGCGCCCAAGGGGTGCGATTGACGGCGGCGTGGATGCCGGCCAGCACATCGATCCGGGCCACCGGCCAGTCGGATGCGAAGACGACGTGGGCGCCCGTCTGCTTCAAGGTCCGCCAGGCATAGGCGAGCGCCCAGCGATCGGGCCCGATCCGGGTTCGGCCCGGTTCAGGCGAGAAGTCCATCAGCCCGGGAGGATGAGGCGGCTGCATGGATGCGATTACACCGAGTTCCGCAAAGCGGGGAATATCGCCGGCCAGGACGACTTCGACATGTTCCACGCGGTGGCGAGCGTCGCGCGGGCCATTTGCCTTGAGCGCAGCCTGATAGCCATTCAACACGCCATTGACCGCTCCGTCGCCGATGGAATGAACGGCAATCTGCAGGCCGCGACGGTCCGCCTCGACGGCCATTTCGCTGAACTGTTCCTGGGCAAAGAGCGGTTCGCCCGTGAAGCCGGGCCGGTCGGCATAGCCGCCGGCGAGAAAGGCAGTGTAGCCCTCGATCACGCCATCATAGAAGGCCTTGACCAGACCGGAATTCAGCCAGTCTCCCTTGTAGGTCTCGTGCATGCGGGATGCTTTTTCCAGCATGTCCACGGTCATGAAGTTCTTGAAGTGGAACGGTACTTTCACACGGCAGATCAGATCGCCCTGTTCCTCGATCTCCTTGAGCAGTTCCAGCGTGTAGAGATTTCCGTCCATGTTGTGGATGGAGGTGATGCCATGCCTTGCGCACCAGGCGAGGCCCGCATTGATCAAAGCGCGGTCGAGCGCCCGTTCTTCGGGCGTGGGCGGCACCAGCGGCTCTCCGCCCGTTGAAAGACCCAGATTGGAGCGGTCCGTGCCGGCATAGACGTTGACAGGCCCGAATGCCTCGACTTCCCGGAGTTCTCCCGTCGCCAGGCCATCAGCGCCTATGACGATCTCGTTGCCCGGGCCGAGCACCTTGCCGTTGAGAAGACCCACTTCCTTGAGCAGGAACGTGTTCACCCACATGGTGTGGTGGTCGAAGGCCACGAATGCCAACGGCCGGTCGCTGATGATGCCGTCAAGGTAGTGCCGATCAATCGGCCTGCCGTCGAACATGTCATAGTCGACGCTTTGACAGTAAAGCACCTTGGCGCCAGGGTTGGCGGCGGCATAGTCAAGCACCAGACGTCTAACCTCGTTGTCACCTTTTATGCCTGACAGTGACAGGTCGTTGAGAATGGCGCCGCCGCCGAAGACGTGCATGTGCGCCTCGATAAAGCCTGGGAGGAGACTGCGGCCGCCGCCATCCACCCTTTGCGTCTTTGCCCCTGCGAGCGCTTCGATTTCCGCTTCATCAGCGACGGCCAGTATCCGCCCGCCGGCAATAGCGAGCGCGGAGGCCGTGGGCCTGTCCGGATCCATGGTCAGAATCCTGGCGTTGGTGACGATCATGTCTGCTTGCATTCGATACCCCTCGACGTCGTTCCGGCAAATCCCACATCTCTGCAGGCAATTTACGGATACTTTTTTGTATACATAATGCCCTTGCGAATTAACGTGTCAACCGGTATCTATGGGATGCGTCCTTCCACCCAGATCATTCGGAGTTCAGATGAATGAAATTGCCCGCGGCCAGCTGCGGCAGACGACCTATGAAGCGATCAAGGCGATGATCGTAACCGGTCAGCTGACGCCGGGCCGGCGGCTGACAGAGCTCGAGCTGGTGGAGCAGTTGCAGGTGAGCCGGACACCGGTACGCGAGGCGTTGAACCGTCTTCAGCGTGACGGTCTCGTCATTGAGAGGCCACGCACGGGTTTCGCCGTCGTTTCGTTTGATGAAACGATGCTGCGCAACGTGTTTGATATTCGCGCCGAGCTGGAGGACTATGCAACCCGGTTGACGATATCGCGCATCACCGCCGAGGAAATCGACCGTCTGCGCAGCCTGGTGGCCGAGTGCGAAAACCTTGCGCAAACCGATCCGTCACCACGCGGCCGCCTGGAAGAGATGCAGATAGGCATGGAGATCCATAGGTCTATTGCACAGTTCAGTGGCAACCCGATGCTTGCCGAGATGCTCAACGGATTGTTGGAAAAATGCCAGGTCTATGTTTGGATGGAGCTGACGCATTTGAATGACTGGAATGAGGCACGTGATGAACACCACGCAATCGTTGAGGCGATTGCGGCTGGTGATACGAAAACAGCCTGTCGAGAAACGCGTCGCCACATCCAGCAATCCCGAGACGGAATTCTGAGCCTCATGCACAGACAGCGAGATCTTCAGGTTCTCTACAAATCCAGACATGACGAGAACCAGCTGTAATCTGCAAAGCGGACTTGAACAATCGAGCAGCGAATTCTCATCCGCCGCTGCGAAAACATCTGATGCAGGGTTTCCGATCGGCCGGCGGATTGCAACGTTTCACATCAGTCTTCTGCGCCGTCCGAAATCTCTTCGTCGCACCGCATTCGCAAACGCTCCGCTCTCGCCAATCAGTGTCCGTGCCATCGCCCATTGGAAAGCCGCGACAGCTGCCATTGCCTGATTTCAGACAGCAACGCGACAGGTCGGGTCGCCGCTCGACAACGTGACAACTCCATTCAATCTGATGGCGCTGCTGCTGAAATCTGCTACCCTGCATCGCCGCAGAAACAAAGGCTGCCCTGCACATGGAACGAAGACTTAGTGCAATACTTGCAGCCGACGTTGTCGGTTACAGCCGCCTCATGGGTCTCGACGAGGGCGGCACACTTTCGGCGCTCAAGACGCATCGGCGCGAGCTGGTCGACGGCAAGATCGCCGAGCACCAGGGCAGGATCGTGAAACTCACCGGCGACGGCATGCTGGTCGAGTTTCAGAGCGTGGTGAATGCGGTTGCCTGCGCGACCGACATCCAGCTTAGGATGCGCGAGCGCAACGCCGACGTGCAAGAGGAGCGGCGTATCGAATTTCGCATCGGCGTCAATCTTGGCGACATTATCTTCGACGAGAACGACATATATGGCGACGGCGTCAACGTCGCGGCGCGGATCGAAAGCATTGCCCGGCCAGGAGGCGTCGCTATCTCCGGCACCGTTCACGACCATATCGGCAAGAATCTTGACCTCGACTTCGAAGACATGGGGGAGCAGGCACTCAAGAACATCGACCGGCCCGTCAGGGTCTACMACGTTGCACTTGCCGCGGCCCCGCCCCGCATCGAGAATAGCGCCGCGCCCGCGTCGTCGGAGAGGCGAGAGAAGGACAAACCTTCAATCGCCGTCCTGCCGTTCACAAATATGAGCGGCGACCCCGAGCAGGAGTATTTTTCCGACGGAATTACCGAAGACATCATCACCGACCTGTCGAAAATCTCTGGCCTCCACGTCCTCGCCCGCAACACGGTGTTCACCTACAAAGGCAAGTCCATGAAGGTGCAGCAAGTGGCGCAGGAACTCGGCGTCAAATTCGTGCTCGAGGGGAGTGTTCGCAAAGCCGGCCAGCGCGTCCGCATAACGGGACAGCTTATCGACGGGGCGGATGGCGGCCACGTCTGGGCCGACAGATATGACCGCGAACTCACCGATATATTCGCCATTCAGGACGAGATTACCCACACAATCGTCGAGCAGCTCAAGGTCAAGCTGCTGCCGGCCGAAGCGAAGGCGATCAACGCGGCTCCCACTGAGAACGTCGAGGCCTACACGTACTATCTGAGGGGGAGAGAATTTTTCCACCGGACGTCCAAGACTTACTATGCGCTGGCGAAGCGGATGTTCGGCAAGGCAATCGAGCTCGACCCTCTTTATGCGCGCGCGTATGCCGGCATCGCGGACTGCGACTCCTTTCTATTCCTCAACTACGACGAGAAGGTCTCGCTCGAAGCCATCCTTGCCAACAGCGGCAAGGCGCTCGACATCGAAAGTGGGTTGGCCGAAGCACATGCGTCGCGTGGTCTGGCTCTCTCGGTAGGCCAAAGATATGAAGAGGCCGAAAAGGAGTTCGAACAGGCCATCGCAATCGATCCCAACCTATTCGAGGCGCATTATTTCTATGCGCGCGCCTGTTATGTCCAAGGGAAGCTCGATCAGACAGCCGATCTTTTCGAGCGCGCGGCCGAAATCAAGCCCGATGACTACCAGTCCGTCGTCCTGCTTATGCAAGTTTGTCATTCTCTCGGGCGGCAGGAAAAGAAGAGGGAAGCGGCACGCAGAGGCGTTGAACGGGCCGAGCGGGAATTGGCGAAGTATCCTGAGAACCCCCGGCCGGCCTATCTCGGTGCCAACGCCCTCGCCTTCCTTGGAGAAGTCGAGCGTGCGAAGGAATGGTCCGCACGAGCGCTGGCAATCGATCCGGACGATATCCTAACGCAGTACAATAGCGCCTGCCTTTGCTGTTATTTCGGCGAGCTGGATCGTGCGCTGGATTTGCTGGAACGGCTGCTGCCTCATGCCAATCACGAGACCAAAGCGTGGGTGAAGCAGGATTCTGACTTTGCGCCACTGTACGAGCATCCGCGCTGGCAGCGCGTATTGGAGCTGGCAGCTTAGCCATTGAGCCTTGCCGATCAGCGGACCTGCGCTTGCGGCACAACGGTGCCTCTCAGGCGACAGGATGAATAGCTGCTAATCACGGCATTTGCGACGTTTGTGCGGGTCGCTCGTTTCTGATCGACACCCTCAAAAGTAAGTGCGATGAGCTGACTGCAACGTGTTCCCAGAATTGCAATGCAAGCAACGGCTCCCCGCCATCGTCGATCTCCCGCCAACCCTCCTGCTCTACGCATTGGTCAATGATGAGCAGCCATCTGCTCAGTGGGGTCACCAGCGACATGGCTGGCCGCTTGAGCACTGATTAGCACTATTGCGCTGGATGAACTGTCCGCCTAGAGCCGCCAGTACCAGCCACTGGGATCGCGGATGGCGTTTGGCAACCCATGTGGTTTCATAGGGCAATTCCTGCCCAAGCTAGTTCTTGACCTCAATCACCAGAGGATATCCCTCGTCCTCCCACTCTGAAAATCCGCCGGAAAAAAGGAAGACGTGCGTGTAACCCCAGGCAACCGCCTTGGCCGAAGCATAGGCGGAATAGTGGCAATGCTTGCCGTGGCAATAGAAGGCGACCTCGTCGTCCTTGCCCGCCACCTTGGCGAGGCTTTCCTTCGAAAGGCCGGTGACCAGCGATAAATTGATGGCCTTGGGGATATGGCCGTTTTCGTAGCCAAGCGGGGCTCGCACATCGATGAAGGGTACGCCGCGGGCGAGCAGCGCCTTTGCTTCTGCTACATTGACTTTTATGGTGCCGTCGACACTGAGTTCGCCGTTCGTTGTCGTCATAAACTTGAGATAATCGTCAAGGGCGAGGTCGGTACCGGCCCCCTCGGGCACTCCAGCCTTCCGTAGACCGTCCTGCAGGCGCGTTATGTAAGGTCTATGGTAGCTGAACGCACTACCGTACCAATCAAACACACTTTCCTGGATCGTGAGCGGATCGCATTGGGAAGACGCCGCCAACTTATTGTACGCATGGACAAGAGCCTGAGCGCCCTCAGTGCGTCCGAGGTGCCCGTAGCTCGATATCAACGTCGTGTAATCCGCAAGAACATCCGACTTTTTTGCCATCACACGTTCAAAGTTGCCGGCAGCTTCCTCGTACTTTCCCTGAGAGAAGAGGGAGATTGCCAGCATGCGCAGTGTTGCAGGCGAGAAACGGGGATCGAATCGCATCGCCCGGCGGACCTCCTGTTCAGCCTCTGCCGCTTGTCCCGTCGCGTTGAGAATCCGCGCCATGCCGACATGGTTGTCGGGATCATTCGGCGCAAGCTTCATCGCCCGGCCGATGGCAGAGAACGCCTCGTCATAGCGCCCCTGCTGCGCGAGCAGTTGCGCCGTTATCGCATAGGCAAGCGGCGTCGGCCTCTCCATTGCCTTTGCAAGATTTCGGTTCAGGTTCTGGGAAGCGTTCACCCTGCCATACCAGCTTGAGACGGTAATCCTCCAATTTGCCGCCGMCAGCGATGCATAGGCGCGACTATAGTTTGGATCGAGGACTATAGCCTTCTGGAAAAAGGCGGCAGCCGTTGCCGTTTCCGCCTCGGTGTCCCGGCGAAGGTGATCCCATCCCTGCAACAGCAGATCATAGGCTTGCGGATTGGCTGTCTCCAGCGCAACTGCGGCGTTCTGTTCCGCACTTGTCAGCTTCACGGCGAGCGTCGACACGATCTGTCCTATCACCCTGTCCTGCAGCCCGAACACGCCGCTCATTTCACCATCATAGCGCTCAGCCCAGAGGTGATGTCCTTCGATCGCGTCGATTAACTGGGCATTGACTCGAACATGGTTTCCTTCTCGACGCACGCTGCCCTCGAGGATGTAGTGGACGCCCAGTTCCTCGGCCACCTGCCGCGCCGTAGTGGGCTTGCCCTTGTAAGTGAAGGTCGAATTGCGCGCGATCACGAAAATGCCGGACAGTTTTGAAAGTTCAGTGATCAGGTCGTCGGTCATCCCGTCGGCGAAATAACCCTGCTCGACATCGGAACTGAGATTGTCGAACGGCAGGACGGCGATCGACGGCTTTTCTGGCAGCGGGAAAACCGTCCGCGCGACGGACGCCGTGTCAGCGCTCGTGTTCCTCTGGGCCAGCCATATTGCGGGAACGCCTATCAAGAGAAGGAGTGCTAAAGCGGCTGGAATTCCCCAATTGCGAAGGCTCCTAACGTTGAACCGCCGATACTGCGTATTCCCCTCGAACCTCACCCGATAGACACGCACCGCCCGCTCTATATTCTTCACATGTTGCTCGCCGATGAATTCCAATGGCAATTCGAGCTTGCCTTGCAAGTGATCGAAAGTGGTGCCGGACACGAAAAGTCCTCCCGGCTCACATATCTGCTCAAGGCGGGCGGCAACGTTGACACCGTCGCCAAGCAAATCTTCGCCGTCCACGACGACATCGCCGAGATTGATACCCATGCGGAAAAGAAGCCGAAGTTCGGGGGCAACATCTACCTGGCGCGCAGTGACCTCTCGTTGTGACGCGACTGCGAAAGTCACGGCATCGACGACGGAGCTAAATTCCACGATCTCGCCGTCGCCCATGAGTTTCACGATGCGTCCGTGATAATCTTCTAGTAGCGGATCGAAGATTTCGGAACGCAACGCTTTCATTGCTGCCAGGGTCCGGGCCTCGTCGGCTTCCATGAGACGCGAGTAACCAACAATGTCGACGGCAAGAATTGCGACCAGCCGCCGTTCGGCGTGAACTCCTCCCATGGCCGCCTCTCCCAAAGGTGTAGAAGGCCTCACTTTTGCGTTGGTTCAGGGCGGGAAATTTCCCAGTCTCCTACCCTCCGCAAGCTACTCTTGTTTCCTCGCTCGTGCCAGATTTATCGCCTGGCTTGGGGCCTGGCCGGAATGGCCGCTTGGGAGCCGACTGCGGACGACGATGTTATCTCGTCCTGCCAAGGGAAAAGCTCGAAAAGCGCTTGACCTTGACACGCCGATCAGAGAGGCGCCGTCGCGAACGGAAATCAGGACCGCCTGCCCCGGAAGTTGCGTTCCCCATCCCGGACTAACGAACACGCACAGGTTCTGTCGCTACCTGCCTTGTTGGTCTGACCAGAGAGGGCAATATCGATGACATCGTCACGCGACGCTGTCGGATCCTCCATGTTCCGTGCAACCCCCATGCCGATCCTGAAATCCACCCCCCCCTCACTTTTCGAAGCTCGAAATTGCGGTTGGCGAAATCGGAAGGGCTTCTCGCCTGGAGCCTTCCTGGTAATCGTGGCGACCTGTTCGTCTCCCAAACCCTACTGCGGGACTATGTCCGGTGGCAGGCCATCAAGTTCCGCGCCATTTCCATGGCGTATAAGCAAGCGCAAACGAATCTGAACGGCACAGAAAACTCGAGAGCAGACAGCCATGCAACCCAGCAGCTAGTTGCTGGTTGAAGTACGTTGTCCAATCAAAAAGCCACTTATCTGGGGGTGAGTTCCCGATAGGAAGAAGCCCTGGCCTCGATGCCGGCGGCCCCGAACGTCTCTAGCATCGCGCCCGCGCGGTAAGGCCTAGCCAGGTAGGTGCGTAGGCGGTACGGAGGCCCAAGCGCTTGCGGGCACGAAGCGGATCCATGGCCGTAAGGTTATCGACCGTGCGGTTTAGACGCGCTATCTTGCTATCGCCGCACCGCCTGGCGCCATCTTATAACGACCGATAACCTTGGCTTATCGATCTTTGGTGCTCTGGTGTGAGAATGGCCGTCACGCAACCCCGGAAACGTCTCTCCAGACTGCCGCACTCTGCTACAGCAGTGGTTCCGATATCGTAAACAGTGGCCTCGTACGCACCGAGGGAGCCTGGGGGATCGCGGGGCGCAGCTACGATAATGCCGATCTCGTAGAAGCCATCACCGCCTCCGCTGCCTAACCCCATCGGACAAGTATCCAGGAATGCCGGGCTAATCAGCCCGGCAATCGACCGGAGTCTATGCAATGCAGCTAGCCAACTATCTTTTCTTCGCCACGCAGTGCGAAGCTGCGCTTACATTCTACACGGAATGTGGCCTTGGTCAGGTAACAACGCTCATGCGCCACGGAGATCACGGCATACCAATCACCAGCGAAGCGATGAAAGGCAAGGTGATGCATGCCCGTTTCGAGGGGCCGGGAGTTCTGTTCTTCGCCTCGGACAATCACGATGCTGAACCGATGCGAGGCTCGTCCCACATTCTCATCATGGGCAATCGCGACAGCACCGACAGATTATTTACGAAGCTCCCTGTCGGCGGCAAGGTAACGACGCCCCTCGCGATGCAGCCGTGGGGGAGCTACTATGGCAAGCTCACCGATCGGTACGGGGTTCAATGGATGCTGGACTGCAAAGTCTAGATGCGTCGCCAACTCGGTCTCGATGCCGACAGTCGGCCGTCAAACCGCAGGAGCGCGGCATCGCTGAAATGATGATCGATGTCTATAATTTCTGGCCTCTTCCGCTCGACCACACAACGATGTTTCGTTGGCACAGCATGTTGATGAACGGAAGACGTGCGAAACTCCTGAGGTCGCTATTCGTGGCGCGGTCATTGCCCACTAATCCATTTCGTCAGGAGAACGCCCGCTCCCGACCCCACTCACTTCCATTCATGGGACTTTGCTGTGTAGTAAGGTCGTTGCGTTACGAATGCCCCCTGCTCATCCGTCATTGAAGTGAATTCCAATGCATCGGTTTCGTCATTGAATCCAACAAAGACCATCAGCATGGAGCGGGCGATTGCCTGACCTTTTTTGCGATAGGAAAAATTGACGGCGCAGTGCGGGTATTGCGCATCCACCGATCGGGTCTGTGCCCCCTCACCGGCTGCCACCTGGTCGGCCAATGCCGCAAATTGGCCAAGCGCGAAAAACCGGTCGATGGCTGAAAACGCGGCCGCCTGTGAAATCTGTTGGCTCTGGCCAGTCGCTGCGGAGCGACCATAATACAAACTGTCCGTCTGGCCTTTGCGTCGCTTTGTCTCGTAGACGACGAGGCTGCCGGCTGCGACCAGTTCCAGTCGCACATCGAATGTTTGGAACCGCTCGGACCTCCGATCCAGTTCGGCAAAAAGTGCCCTCAGGTCGCCGATGTAGTCGGCGTAACGTGCAACGTTCATGGAATTTCTGTCCAGTATAGTTGGTGGCAATCGCGGCTTTTAACACCGGAGCATTGACGGGAACACTGCCTTTAGCCTCAATCGTGCCTTGATGGCTACCACACGGCCTACGGCGCTGCATTTTCGCAGGTCGCCGGTACATTCTATCTCAAGTCGGTGGATTGACCGGCTCTGAGACACGGTATTCCTCGAGAGCCGCCTGAGGTGCTCTGGAGAGACAGGCGATGCTAGTCTGACGCTGGCTGTTACGTTGTCTCGGCGTTAGCCGATTGTGTATGGGAAACGAGAGTTCATGGCCTTAGGAAGCATTCTTTATAGCTGTGAATTGGTCATTCGTAGTGAGCCGTACGTTTCGAAAAGGCGCAAAGTCTTAAGGATTAGGCGCGAAAATGCAGAATGTGGAAAAATGCAATGCATTGAGGCAAAATGGATCGCCTACACAACGATCAGAGACTTGGTTTTAGAGGCTTTCGCCTCCTCGGCTGGGCGTCCTGGGTGAGCAACCTGATCTTTTCCCGCCATTACGCTGAGACAATTGCGCGTCTTCGGTCCGAACTCGCTCAGAAAGAAGCCGTCATCCAGGAGCAGACCTCCGCACTGCTGCACAGTCGGAAAATCTTCGACCGCTCCTCAGCTGCGGCTAGGTTGGGAGTGTGGCAGTGCCGCCTGCCCGACAACACGTTGGAATGGACTGACGTTGTCTACGATATGTTTGATCTCCCACGCGGATCAGATCTCGACCGCAACGAGATTGTCAAATGCTACTCAGAGGCGTCATCAAGAGAACTCAATACGCTGCGGAGCAAGGCGATTGCTGAGCGTAGTGGTTTTACGATGGACGCCGAAATCATAACGGCCATGGGCAATCGCCGGTGGATCCGCATCACCGCAACGGTCGAATGCGAAGAGAACATGCCGGTTCGCATTTTTGGCATCAAGCAGGACATCACAGACGAAAAAATCATGAAGGACCGGACGCAGTATCTCGCCGCCTTCGATGTTATGACCGGCTTGGCAAACTGGGCGCAATTTCAATCAAGGCTTGGGGAATTCTGTAGCGACTACGGTCGTGGGATAGCACCGACAGCCCTGATTTTGGTCGATCTGGATGGCTTCAAGACCCTCAACGATACCTTCGGCCACTCCGCTGGAGATGATTGCCTGAGGGAAACTGCCCGTCATCTTGAACGCGTTTGTGCACAGGCAGCACTGATTGCACGCATCGGCGGCGATGAATTCGCAATTTTGGTCAGCGAGAACCGAGATTCGGTGTCGAATATCGCCCGCAAGATTGTCGGAGCGTTGTACAGACCTGTTCATCTTGAAGGGCGCCACGTCCAGATTGGGGCATCTGTTGGAATAGCCTTCATGGATGGCTCGACACCTTCAGATCTTTTTAAGAAGGCCGACGTCGCGCTTTACGCCGCCAAGGCGGCGGGGAGGAATACGTTCAAAATATCCGAAGAGGCTGGCGGTAGCTTTGTTCGTCGGGCGGCCGACGTGGCGTAGAGGCAAGCGCGAGAGTTTCGGCGCGCCCGACACGCCGGTGGGTCACCCAGGCATGCGGGGACACGCCGTAGCTTGCCCGGAAACTGCGCTGAAAATGAAACGCTGAGCTGCGCAGTCGCCGCCAGTTCCGGCAGGCGTATTGTCTCACCGAGATGGTCCTCGATGGACTCCAGACTCCGGCGCCGCACATATAAGCCTCGCGGACGCAGAACCACAACACGAATAGGCCCGTGCGCTAACTTCGTATGGTGAACGAAAGGTAAAAGGGGCGAGGGACGGGTGGCGCTGCGGACGCTGGTGAAGACAGCAAATTCGCCTCCCTTGTCCAACCCGGACCCTGGAAATTGCTCTCACGAATTTAATAGGAGCGAGCCATTTCATTTAGCAAATCGAAATTCAATACGGTATTGCCATACCCTGGACGACGAGCATTATGTGTATRCTCCAGCTGGAGCTGAGGACTGACGGATGAAACCCATGACGGATTTCCTCATTGAGGGCCCGACCGATGCACGCTTTACGATTCTGCTCGCGCATGGTGCCGGCGCTCCGATGGACTCTAACTCCATGACAGCAGCCACAGCCGCGCTCGTTGCCATCGGGTTTCGCGTCGCCCGTTTCGAATTCGACTATATGGCGGCGCGCAGAACCTCCGCGTCGAGGAAACCGCCACCAAAGGCCGAAAAGCTGATCCCCGAGTATCGGTCGGCAATCGAGGCGCTTGAAGTGCACGGTCCACTCATCATCGGCGGCAAGTCGATGGGCGGCCGTGTGGCCAGTATGATCGCCGACGAACTTCACGCGTCGGGGAAAATCGCCGGATTGCTCTGCCTCGGCTACCCATTCCATCCTCCCGGCAAGCCTACGAGCCTTCGAACACAGCACCTTAAAACAATTCAGACACCTACCCTGATCTGCCAGGGTACCCGGGACGAGTTTGGAAGCGGCGCTGAGGTGGCGAACTACGGTTTATCCGATCAGATCGACATCCTTTGGCTTGAAGACGGTGACCATGATCTTAAGCCGCGCAAAACCGTTTCGGGGTTCACTGCATCAGATCATCTCACCTCGATGGCAACGGCGGTGAAGCTCTGGACCGAGGTACTCGATACCTGAGCGGATCTCTCCGCCCTACCCGCAGACCGCAAGCATGCAGTGGATCCCGGGACATGATCTCGCTAACCCGCTTGTCTTTCAGCGCTGCCATTGGCTCGAACCAGCGCCATCAGCATCGGACCGAGCGAGAACTCATCCTTTTCGGCTCGCCGCGTCAGATCCCGCAAATACCCCCCGGCCGAATTGATGTGCCCTCCTCGCTCGAGGATGCAAGCGATCGCCGCGGCCGCCATTTCAGGCCCCATGATGTCGCAGGCATCCTGATACGCGGACGGGCTTACTCCGAGCATCGATCGAACGGTAACCGCCGCCGACATCAACTCCCGCCAACTGCCGATCGTCCCGTTTGTCGCATACATGGCCACCTCCGGGCAGGCCCGCAGCACCAGACCGAGTGGAAACGCCTTGATCGGCTCTCTCGTCTGCCTGATGGCTTGGCTCGATTTTCCGCCCTGCTCTTCTCGAGAGCCTGGTTCAGATTCACGGATGGAATCGGTATTTGAATTCTGTATGTGCTGACGCTCCTCGTCGGCATTGCTAGCGGGATTCTCCGAAACTATTTGGTTTTCCAACATGTTGAGCGTTTCCTCGAGAAGCATGGACAACTCGTCGAGAATGCCGTCCAGCATTTCGCGTGTCCGGGCCTTCGAGATCTGTGAGACCACACCAACGTAATGGGCTTCGATCTTCCCCCAATCCCCCGATGCGCCCTCTTCCATTGCTGCTGTCAGTATCTTGCGGATATCGCGCCGGCACAGTGAAATCCTCTCCTTGACGATCTTCAACTGCTTGCGCTCAAGAGCCACCTGCTGCGCCAGGCGCGCCAATTCGTCGGACCGCACGAGAAGTGGCGCCAGGCTGAACCCGAAGGCCTCTTCGACCTCGCCTGTGCGGTCCTTGCGTGCATACCTCTTGCCATTGGGGCTATCCTTGCGATGGATCATCCCGGCATTCACCAGTATCGCCAGGTTTTCGCGCAGCGTCGTTCCGGCGATGCCATTGGCCCGTGTCGCCAGCTGTGCGTTCGATGGGAATACGACAAGCTTGCTGCTGTCAGAAAGATTGGTTTCAGGGTAGAATGAGAGCAGGGCATTCAGCACTGACAGGGCACGATCGCGCAGGCCCAAAAGCGATCGGGCGTCGCACACGTCTCGATAGATTTTCCACTTGTCGACCGTTTTGCCTGGTTTGATCTCAGCCGTTTCAATCTGGCCTTTTATCAAGGCAAGCGTCATTGGCCGCCGCCCAAAGGGCGTCGTCACATTTCCAACCTGCATTTCCTTCACCTTTGTTTCGGCAAAAGAAGTCCGATCACCCAAAACGGCGTCAAAGACTCTTGACTATGATTCGTGGAAATGTGATTCTCGTTCTTGCTACAGATACGGGAAAGGCTTCCACGACGGGAACGTTTGGGGGCCTTTTTCTTTTGCGGTTTAGTCTCCTCGTTGCTTCTCGTTTTCCCTGTACTCCTCAAAAAGGCGCTCCAGGTTCACCGAAAGAAACTGTCCGAACTTGCCGGCTTCCTTCGCTCTCAACGAAAGCGAAAAACTTCTCCCGGAATTCTTGTATTCTGCCACGACCGATCCGTCGTCCGGCGTCCAAGTGTTCGCCTGCGAGAGGCGCTTTGGAGCCTTTTTGACCTTCTTGAGCTCAGCTAGAATATGCTCAAAACGATCGTCGGAACTTGACTGTTTGAACTGTTCCTCGGCGACGAGGGCATCAACCTTTGCCCTGTTCTCCGGCCGCTCAATCAATTGCGCGAGTTCCAGCCAGCGATCGCGACCGACGTTCTTTGCGGCGCCAATCGCCGTTGATACTCTCGCCGGCACTCTGCCGGTGACAGACAGCATCCTCGTCAGCATGGGCGCATCAATCGAAAGTGCCAGCATTATCGTTGGGCGCTGATAACCCAGGTCGATGAGACGCTGGGAAAATACGGCGCGCTCAATGAACGAGAGGTTCTCACGGGCGGAATTCTCTTGTCCCTGGGCAATGACATGATCAACGTCCGCGACCTCTTTAACAACAGCGCGAACGGTTCGGCTGAGAAGTTTTGCCGCGCGGACGCGGCGATGCCCAAACACGACCTGGTAGCGCCCGTCCGTATCCGGGTGAGGGCGCAGCAGGACAGGCGAGTCTTGCCCGCGTTCACGAATGGCCTCGAGAAGTTGCGCAAACGCCAGCTCGTCGTCTTCCAATCGATCCGAGACGAATGAGCCATCGATCTCTTCCGGATCGATCTCTACAACGGCTTCTCCCTGCAGGATTTGCTCTGCCTTGGCCGCTTTTTCAGCGAGTTCGCCCAACGAACTTATCATCGAACGAGAAGCGCCACGGGTGGCATAGCCAGGCGTGGCTTTTCTCTCCGGCTTTGCGACGTCAGCGTTGGTTATATTGGCAAACACATCCTTACGCGCCATATCGTCTGCTCCAATATCCGCTTAAACCACTGCGGCGATTGACAAAAATGCTGATGTGTACGGCTGACAATTCACCCCGCATCTCACCGACCCCAAGCTTCGTTCATCAGCTCGATAACTTCTGCATTCACAAGATCCAGCGCTTCGCGGGCCCGGTCATAAGTGGCAGGGGTAAATTGCGAACGCTCGACCTCATAAAGCGACTGCTTGGTGAGACCCGCGTCCGAAATCGCCGTGGACTTCACCATGTGATTTCTCATCATCTGTTGAGCAAACATGGACTGCATGAATCCAACCATTTGCTGCTGCGGAATGTCCATCGGTTCGTATCGCGTGATCAAATAACGGAACCAATCCAGGCTGACTTTGACGCCGGCCGCCTCGATGCTCTTGAGAATATTGCCTAGCATCAAAAGAAATTGAGACATCGACATGATATCCAACATCTGCGGATGAACAGTGATGAGTACCGAGGTCGCTGCGGTCAGCGCGGTGAGGGTGAGATAGCCAAGCTGGGGAGGGCAGTCGACAACGACGACATCGTACCGGTCGTCCACCTCGGAAAGAGCGTCGCCTATCCGCGTGTAGAACAACTTTCCTGCCGTGGAGTCCTTGCTCTGCATCGCCAAGGGCGTCTCGTACTCGTATTCCTGCAGTTCGAGATTGGCCGGGACGACGTCGAGATTTGGGAAGTTTGTGGGCTGAATGATCTCCGTAATCGATCGTCGTGCCTCATCATACCTGAGGGTCTCATAGAAGGACGGCTTCTCATCCAACTCAGGTTGAATGCCGTACAACGCGGTCATCGAGGCCTGGGGGTCGAGATCGACAGCCAGCACCCTGTAACCGCGAAGGGCAAGGTATTGAGCAAGGTGAGCTGCGGTAGTGGTCTTTCCGGAGCCGCCCTTAAAGTTCACCACGGCAATCACCTGAAGCTTCTCAGTGCCGACACGGTGTGGAACGCGATCGAGAACCGATCGAAGCTCATTAATCTGGCTCGCAGTGTAGTAG
>NZ_JBFUBH010000061.1:0-16444 GCF_056405855.1 Pararhizobium sp. P1_E7
ACCCTATGTTGACCCCAGCATTTCGGTACTTCTGCAATATCTCTTCACGGGAAAAATGCGGTGCGGAATCCAAGGAGAGATGGTCACCTTCTTCGAGCATGACGACGAACTTGCCTGCCTCGGCACACATGGATGCCGTCACCGCTCCGCCAGGGCCGGACCCGATCACTATAACGTCCGCAATGATCTTATCGTGACTGAGCCCGTTTCCCGGTGGGAAGCTGGTCATGTTGATAGTCCTTCCCATAAAGATCTGAATACAGGCCAAAGACAGCAAGAGAGCCATAGAACTCTACAAAGCGACGCCGGACTTCAATCCGGGACCGACGCCACCTGTCGAGTTCGGCCAAGCGGTCGCCAACCGATAATTGATGAAAGAACTTTCCCTTCCGCAGAAGGGGTGAAGCATTAAAAAAGAGAACAAGTATGTAAAATAAAGGACTAAGGTAATCAGGCATGCGTGCGTGGACGGACATTAAAAACTGGGCCACGTTTTTTCCCAAGGCACCGACGGCGTCCCCCTCAGGCAGCCTCTCCGATACCACCGTTTCCCCGAGCGCCAAAATAGCGCGTTCGAAATGCCGCAACATAACCTTTGACGCCCACCCTCCCGTTACATTGGGTGATGATTGAAACTATAATAATCTTCTAGCTAGAATTATTAGAAAAAGCTACTGAAAGATTAGCGAAACGCCGGGCGCACGCTATTCCTGGCCTGATCGGCGAGTTCACATGAGCCATGTTTTGCAGTCGAAATTCGTGCGCTACTTCCTCTTGGGGTCGATCGCCGCGGGCCTGCAGGTTGCGATGCTGATAGCACTCGTGGAGCTCGCAGGGCTCAACAAAATGCAGGGCTCCACGGTGGCATTCTACGGCGCGGTCATGGTCAACTATTTCCTTCAGCGGCGCTTCACTTTTCGTTCTGCCGACCCGCACTGGGTCGCGATGCCAAAGTTCGTGGGCGTGTCCACGCTCGGTGCGCTTATCAACATTCTGGCTTTCACCCTGCTGCTTGGGATAATGCACTACGTCGCCGCCCAGTGCCTGTCGCTGCTGCTCGTTTTCCTGTTCAACTTCAGCATGAGCAAGGCGCTTGTGTTCAAGACTCACCGGCGTGACCCTGCCAGTCAGGATTGACCGCCGCCCTCGCGCTGCATTGGGGTCTGACTGAACCCTCTTCAATGTCCTTGATATCGAAGCTGGCTCAAGCGTCGTGCGTTCCGTCGAGRGGCAAGGAATGTTTCTCGTTCTATATAGTTCGTTAGATAGCGCCGCCCGCCGATCCGTGTTAATACTTCAACCAGTAGTTGGCTGATTTGGAGTATAACAGTTGACTGTGATGCCAATGGCGGACAATCCAGAGTATACTATAAGTATTGATCGATCATTACTTTCGCTCGACCAATGCCTTGATCTCGACAATGCCGCCGCAAACCGGCTTTATTCAAAGCATTTGAACAAATACATGCTCCAGTTGTTCGATATCCTCGGTTTGAAGGATATGGATATCAAAGGTGCACAAGGCGTTGAAATCTGGCTGAACGACGGCCGCACGCTGCTCGATTTTTCCGCAGGTCTCGGCGTGCTCGGGCTGGGGCACAATCATCCGCGCATCATCGAGGCGGAGCGGAAATGCCACGAGCGCAAGATTATCGACTGCATCAAGGTCGCGCCGCATAAACTGCAGGGCGCGCTTGCCTACAATCTGTCACTGTTCCTTCCGGAGCCGCTGAGCGTCTCCTTCCTTGCTGTATCGGGCGCGGAAGCCAACGAGGCGGCGATGAAACTCGCCGAGCGTGTGCAGACGCCCAAGCGGAAGAACAAATTTCTTTGCATGCAGGGCGCGTTTCACGGAAAGACCCACGGGGCCCTATCCCTGACCACGGCGACGGATGTGCAATCCGGGTTCCTCCTGGGGGTGCCCAAGGAAAACGTCGTCTATGTCAAATATGGCGATATCGGCGCGCTGCGGGAAGCGATCAAGACGGAGACTGGTGATCGCGGCGACAATCCTATTATTGCCGCGATCGTCGAAACGATCCGGGGCACCTCATGCGAAATCCCCCCGGCTGGTTATTTGACTGAATTCGTTGAGCTTTGCCGGGCCAACGACATTCTCTCGATTTTTGATGAAGTAAAGGTCGGCATGGGCCGCAGCGGCAAGTTCTGCGCTTTCCAGCACGAGAATGTCGTTCCCGACATCGTAACCCTTGCAAAGACGTYGGGTGGCGGCAAGCGGGAAGTCGCGGCGATGGTGACCTCACAGGCCCTGTTTGACCGTGCCTACGGCAACAAAAAGGATTGCAATCTGCACAGTTCAAGCTTCAGCGGGCTTGGCGAAAGCTGTGCGGTGGCGATCGAGACTTTAAATATTCTGCAGGACGAAGGACTGATCGAGAACGCCGAGAGGATGGGCGACTATCTCTCAAAGGGGCTTCAGGGGCTGAAGGCGAAACATCCCAAGCAGATTCTCGATGTACGCGGGCGCGGCATGTTTCAAGCAATCCGCTTGAATTTCCGGCAGGATCTTGCCGAGAAACTGGTGGATATCGGCAAAAATCCGCTATTCCAGACCTATCAGACGGTGCTGATCGGCGCCCTCGTCCGCGAATTGTATGATGGCCACGATATTCTGGTACACTTCCAGCCGGGCGCACGAGACATCTTGCATTTCATGCCGCCCTTTGTCGTGAGGAAAGATCAGATCGACAGGCTTATCGCAGCTTTGGATGACATCCTTTCCCGCGGGTTAGGCGACGCAACTGTTCGTTTCGTTGCGAAGAATATCACGCGGGTCTTTCGCGACATCGTCTGAAGCTCATCGATATGGCCTAAGAGGACCTGGCAATGCAGTTTCCTATCCTCGATTCGGCAGACAACCACCGGCCATCGGTTATGGATCTGAGCGGCCGACTCTATTGGGCCGGCGGCACGCTGTTTGTGCTGTTGTCCATGCTCCTGTTCCTCATCAACACTCGCCACGGGATCGGAATATATCCCGACAGCTTACGCTACATGCAGATCAGCGAACGCCCTTATGATGCGCCGCTCTATCCGTGGATGCTGATGCTCGCTTCATTGAACGGGGTTGATATCACAGCCGGCGCAAAGGCAATCGGTCTGTTTTTCGTCTGTGCGAACACGGCTTTGATTTGGCATCTGCTGATGCGCGCCACGGGTCAACTTGTTTATGCGGCTGCTGGCACTGCACTCATCACGCTTTCCCCTCAGTTCGTGACGCTGCATTCGCTGGCGATGTCGGAACCTCCTTTCCTGTTTTTCCTTCTGGTGACCGTATCTGCCTTTCTCTCGTATCTCGAAACAGAAAACCGGACATGGTTGAAGGCAAGCGCCGTCGCGCTCGGTCTTGCGACACTTGCCCGCTTTACCGCGCCGCCGCTTGGCGCCGCGATTGCGGCATGTCTCCTTCTCAATCCCCGGCACACGCTGGCGCGCCGCGTCGGCGACGTTGTCCTGTTCACAGTGGCGAGTGCTTCGATCTTCCTATGCTGGGCTGTCATGAGCCAAATCATCAACGGGCGCTCCGTCGGGCGCGCGCTCTGGTTCTATGGCAATATGGGAGCCGACGAATGGATGACGAGCCTGACGGCGTTGACGGCCTGGCTGCTGCCAGATGACGTCCCCGTTGCAGCGCGTATCGTCCTGTTCGGCGCRTTCGTCATGGCGGTAACCAGCCTGACGTTCTTTCATGCCCGCAAAACACTGCGGCGGGCGCAGGAGGCCAAGGTGGTCGATGACCTGCTGCCCACCGTCTTTGGGCTGTTTTTCATCTTCTACATGGGTTTCGTCGTTCTTTCGACATCGCTCGAGGCGAATTTGGCCCTGAATGGCCGATACGCCTTTCCCGTCTATGTGACCACGGTCTTGATGACGACGATCATTCTCGCTGATCTCAGGGATGAAAAAAACCGGGGCGTGAAACTTCTCCATCACGGACTTGTGTGCCTCTGCGTCCTGGTCATCGGCAGCCATACGATCCGCACCGCCGTGCGGTCAGCCGAGGCCTTTCGTTCGGGGGTTGGCTACGCCAGCCGCGAATGGGTGAACTCCCCGACAATAAAAGTACTTCGCAGCCTGCCGGCGGATGCATCGATCTACAGCAACGGTGGCGATGTCGTCGCCTATATGCTGAGGCGGCCAGTCCATTTCGTTCCGGATCGTGTGAAGCTGCGAACCGGCCTTGACGATCCAGCCAATCCATTCGAGCAACAGATGGAGACGTTGCGAACGAAGCTGGCACAGGAAAATTCCTACGTTGCCTACTTCGATCGCATCGACTGGCGCTTCTATGCCGTCAGTGAAGCGGAATTGAAACAGCGTCTCTCACTCATCACCGTCGCAACCGAGGCGGACGGCCGCGTCTACGTGATGCCCAAAACACAGCAGCACGATTGAAGTGCTGCTCTGAGCAGCAAACTTTAGACGGCTCAACTTCTAACCACAGCAGGCGGCCGGTCAGGTCACCGGCGACCACATGCCGTTCGCAGAGTTTTTAACCACCCGCATCGTGTTCCCTGGTACACTGGAACAATTAGGCCCATCTAAAGTTCTCTGATTGGAAGGGAGGTTATGCGGAAAATCGACAGCAATATCGACATTGCACCAACCCGAAAAGAGCGCATCGGCTGAATGCTCGTGAGAGCGGAAAGGCCGGCGCATTGATCGTCCATGGAGAGCGAGATGAAGCATCGCGAATTCGATCAACTACAGCTACTTGCCAAGATCAATCAACACTATCCCCAACAGGTCATGCCGCGTGAGGCCCGCATCCAACGTTGGGTGGAGCTTCTTGAGGGGGAACCTGACCGACTCCTCTCGACACTGCGCGAAACCGAATATCAGCCGGCTGCAGTGCGTGCTGGTTTGCGCAGCGACAACTCGGCGATCACGGTCGCCTTCGACGATCCCGTTTTGCGGGCTGCGGGCTTGGAAAATGACACATACGGAGAGGCAAAGCGATTTTTCCAACTGTCTGACCGGCAGTTGCACAGAATTGTCTGCTTCTGCCATTTCGGCACAACGGTAAGTGCAGAAAGGACCGCCCACTATATTCGCGCGAAATATATCGACAAACCGAAGGGAGTTTTTGCCTTTCTGCGTGGGATGTTCGCTGGGTAATGCACCAAATGGCACTGCGAAAAACTACGCCGGTGCCTCGCGGCGAGGCACCGGTCAAGCCTGCCCGTTGGCCAAAAATCTGATGATTGTGACTGCGGGGTAGTTGCCGGTCCGGACCGTGTCTGGGCCATGGGCTTTGTCCACGGCCAGCTCCCAACAGGCAAAAAGCTGCTCGGTAGTTACCGCAGCAGCCGTCGCTCAAGGAAGGATTGCATGTCCCTTCGGCCGTCGGTGATGCAATAGACGATCACATCATGTCCCATGACGCGATAGATCATCCGCCATGGTTTTAGGTGCAGTTCCCGATATTCGGAAATCCCGAGCGCTACCAGTTCCTTCGGGACGTTTCCCCGTTCCGGAAAATCTTCCAGTCCGAGACATGCCCTTTCGATCTCGTCAAGAATCCGCTCTGCTATCTGGCCGCCGTCACGGTGAGCAATAAAGCGATAGAGATCCTCGATATCCTGCTCCACATCATCGGCGAAGAGCACACGATAGGGCATCAGTTCTCGGGCTTCGACATACGTTGACGGATACGGGCGAACGTTTCCGCGGCCGGGCGAACCTTTCCTTCCTCAACCTGCCGGTTGGTGAGCGCCAGCACCTTCAGAAGGGCCAGCGTTTCCTGAGTCTCTTCAAATTGCGTAACGTCCTGAAGCACCGCCTTCGCCTCGCCATGCAGTGTGATGACGACAGGCTGTCTGTTGTCCCCGAGCGTGCGAATGATCTCCGGCGCGTGCGCTTTGAGATAGCTGATTGGCTTGACCTGTTCCGACAGCTTCATCGATGCGGCTCTCCTTTTGACCAGAATATAGACTATTAAGTGGTCAATCGAAAGTTTATTCGACCAGGTTCGCGCCCCCGACAGTATGTTACTGACCGCCTCCCGCCAAGAAAGTCGCGATCTCTTGAGCGACCTCGCTGCCTGCCAATGGCTCTTGAGGATGCGCCGAGGCAACGCGCCTGAGTTCGGCCGGCAGGACCTCGCCACGCTTCTCCAGCAACCCGGCATAGAAAGCCGGCGTGAATTCCGGATGCGGCTGATAGGTCAGCACACTGTCGCCATAGCGCAGCATCGCATTGGCGCAAAACGGCGTTGAGCCGATCACCTCCGCCTCCGGCGGCAGATCCACCACCTGATCCTGATGCCAGGCAAGCAGCGTCTGTTGCCGCCCGAGGTCATGACGGTAGTATGCAACCGGACCGACCGACCAACCGCCGCAATATTTCTCAACCTTGCCGCCGAGCGCCTGGGCAATGATCTGATGACCGAAGCAAATACCGACCATTGGCAGGCCTCTCGCATAGATATCCCGGATCAACGCTTCAAGCGGCGCAATCCAGACATGCGGCTCATAGGCACCAAATTTCGAACCCGTAATCAGCCATGCATCCGCCGCAGCCGCATCCCTTGGGAAGACGCCGTCTACGACCGGATAGGTTTCAAACTCCGTGTCGCCGCCGGCGAGCAACTCGATGAAAAACTCGTCGTAATCGCCATGTTTTTCGATCAGGTCATCCGGTGCGTGCCCGGTCTGGAGAATGCCGATTTTCATCTTCTTCCAACTCGTCTTGTGCCCTTGGTCAGGGGTGGCAAGCGCGGCTTTGCGCACCTGCGCCCCGCCGATACGCCTATACCCGCCCGTCCAGCGTGGCAATCGGGCCGTAGAGTTCCGGACGGYGGTCGCGGAACACGCCCCACGAGCGGCGCTGTTGCTCGACCGCATCGAGATCGAATGTCGCGATGAGAACGCCTTCGCTCCGGCGATCGGCCTCCGCCACCTTCTGGCCGGTTTGGTCGGCGATGAAGGAGGAGCCGTAGAAGGTGATTTCCGTTTCGACCTTTCCGGGCTCGGTGCCGATCCGATTGGAAGCGACGAGCGGCATCATGTTGGCAGCAGCACTTCCCTGCATCGTCCTCTGCCAATGGCCGGAGGAATCCAGTTCCGGCGCAAGCGGCTCAGAGCCGATCGCCGTCGGGTAGAGGAGGACTTCTGCGCCAAGCAGGGCCATGGCGCGTGCGGATTCGGGAAACCACTGGTCCCAGCAAATCCCGACACCGATCGAGGCATAGCGGGTCTTCCAGACCTTGAAACCGGTATCTCCCGGCGAGAAGTAGAATTTCTCCGTATAGCCGGGACCATCCGGAATGTGGCTTTTGCGATAGACACCCAGAACGCTGCCGTCGGCATCGACGATTGCGATGCTGTTGAAATACGCCATCCCTTCCCGCTCGAAGAAGCTGATCGGCAGGACGACCTGAAGCTCGGCCGCAAGCCTCGCAAAATGCGCAATCAGCGGATTGTCTTGCGCGGGATGGGCAAGATCGAAGAACTCGGCGCGCTGATCCTGGCAGAAATAGGGAGTTTCGAACAGTTCCTGCAACAGGATGATCTCGGCACCGGCACTTGCCGCCTGCCTTACCAGCTTTTCTGCATTGGCGATGTTTGCCGCCCTGTCCCAGCTACAGGCCATCTGGGTCGCAGCGATAGTGACGTTACGCACCTCGTATCCTTTCTCCAATGTTGAAGTCACAGTCCGAGCCGGTCGCGCATTCCGTACCACCATGCACCGATCATGGTGAACGGCACGCGGAAGGTCTTGCCGCCCGGGAAGGGCAGATTCGGCAGCGAACTCCAGACATCGAAGCGCTCTGCATGACCTGCGACGGCCTCGCCGAGGATCTTGCCGAGAAGATGCGTGGTGGTGACGCCGTGGCCGCTGTCGCCATGCGAGAAATAGACGTTGCTGGAGAGCCTGCCCATATGCGGGATGCGGGTCAGCGTCAGCGCGAAGTTGCCGCTCCAGGCATAGTCGATCTTCGCCTTGGCCAGTTGCGGGAAGGTCTTCAGCATGTTCGGACGGATGACCGCCGTCAGGTCCTTGGGATCCTGGCCGCCATAGCCGATGCCACCGCCATAGAGCAGCCGGTTGTCGGCGGTGCGGCGGTAATAATCGAGAACATAGTTGGCATCCTCGACGCAGTAGTTGGCCGGCAGCAGGTCTTCGATCAGCCCGGCTTCAAGCGGCTCTGTCGCCAGCACCTGGCTGGAGACCGGCATCATCCGGCCGCCGATCTCCGGCAAGAGTTCGCCGAGATAGGCATTGCCGCAGACAAGCACATAGGTCGCCCGCACCGAACCTGTCCGGGTGCGCACCACCGGCGAAGGCCCGGTATCGACGCTGATCACCCGCGAACCTTCGAAAATCCGCCCGCCGAGACTTTCGACGGCGGCGGCCTCGCCAAGCACCAGGTTGAGCGGATGGATATGGCCGCCGAACCGGTCGATCATGCCGCCGGCATAACGGTCGCTGCGGACATATTTGCCCACGTCGGCCTTGGAGACCATCTCCAGCCCGGCATGGCCGCGCGCTTGCCAATGCGCACGGTGGTTCGCCATTGCGCGCACCTGCTTGTCGGTGAAAGCGGCGAAGAACCCGCCGTCGACCAGACCGCAGTCGATGGCATATTTCGCCACGCGCTGACGGATGATGTTGCCGCCTTCCAGCGACATGGCAGCCAGCTTTGCGGCCTTTTCCGGCCCGTAACGTCTGGCGATCGTTTCAAGGTCGCGGCTATAGCCGTTGACGATCTGGCCGCCGTTGCGCCCGGAAGCGCCGAAACCGATACGTTCGCCTTCGAGCACGACGACGGAGAAACCGCGCTCCGCCAGTTCCAGCGCTGCCGAGATGCCGCTGAAGCCTGCGCCGATGATGCAGACATCGGCTGCAGTTTCGCCCTGCAGGATGGGCCGCAGGCGCCTGTCGTTTGCCGAGACCGCGTACCAGGTCGGTGCATGGCCGGGATTGTCTCGTGTGGAAATGATGTTCATGTCAGACCGTCCTGATATAGGCGTCGTATTCGACGTCCGTCACCCTCAGCGAGAACTCCGAAAGCTCCTGCCGCTTGCAGGCCGCATAGAGCGACCGGTATCGCGGTCCGAGCGTCGCGTAAGCGAAACCGGACTGCGCAAAACTTTGCAACGCATAGTCCCAGTTGGTCGGCAGCGGCTGGTGGCTGATGGCATGGTCGTCGCCAGTGATCGCGCCACCCGGCCTGGTCTTTTCCTTCATGCCGGTCAGCGCCGCGTTCAGGATCATCGCCAGAACCAGATAGGGATTGGTATCTGAGCCGGCGACGCGATGCTCGATGCGGGTCGCCGGCTTGCTCGCCGTGATCACCCGCACGGCGGCGGAACGGTTGTCGAAGCCCCAGGACGCATAGGTCGGGGCGTGCTCGCTTGGCCTGAGCCGCCGGTAGGAATTGGCATGGGGGGCGAAGACCGCCATACTCTCACCCATGTTTTCCAGAAGCCCGCCGACCGAATGCATCAAGGTTGCGGCCGGGCCGTCTTCGCCGACGAAAATGTTGTTGCCGTTTTCGTCGAGGATCGAGAAATGCACATGCATGCCGGAACCGGCCTGCGTGCCATAGGGCTTGGCCATGAAGGTGGCATCGAGATCGTGCCTGCGGGCAACGCCCTTGACGATACGTTTCAACAACACGGCATAGTCGGCGGCTTTTAGCGCATCCGGCACATGGTTGAGGTTGATCTCGTACTGGCCAGGGCCATTTTCGCGCAATGTCGTATCGGCGGGCACGCCCTGGGCGCGGCAGGCGGTAGCAATTTCGTGGAAGACAGGCTCGAAATCCTGCAGTTCCGAAATCGACAGAACCTGTGTCTGTCCGGTGTGCCAGCGGCCCTCGCGCGTGTTGGGCGGCCGCACCGGATCGAGCGCCGAGCGAACCGGATCAATCAGATAAAATTCCAGCTCGGTGGCAACCACCGGCGTCAACTTCAGCTTGGCGAAGCGTTGCATGGTCTCCGCGAGCACCTGGCGCGGGTCGCCGCAAAAACCGGTACCATCCGCATTTTTCATGCCAAGAAGCACTTGCGCCGTTGGACGATTGAGCCAGGTCACGCGCGATAGCGTGCCGGGCACGGGAAAGCACAGGCCGTCCGGATCGCCGGTTCCCTCGGCCAATCCTGCCGCATTGACGTCACGCCCCCAGATGTCGAGCGCGTAGACGGAGCGCGGAATGGCCATGCCCTTCATCAGCACGTCGAGCGCCCGCTCGCGCGGGATCCACTTGCCGCGCGGCACGCCGTTGACGTCGATGACGAACGCCTCCAGCACCTCGATGTCGGGGTTCTGCCTTATAAATTCAGACGCTTCATGTTCATCTATCATGATCCACCAATGTTATTCCGCTGCCCGCCCGTCTGGGCCAGTTGAGCGGTTCGTTGCAGTATGACAGCGCTACGGTCATTTCCTGACCCGCAAGGGACGCTGCAAACCTTGAAATTGCGCATGATCTCTTCTTCAAACCGGTTCCGATCCGAAGGTCATGCGCTAGCTGCGGGCGCCGTATCCAATGACGCCTTTGACTTCCAGAAAATCGTCGAGGCCGAACTCGGCATATTCGCGCCCATTGCCGGACTGCTTGAAGCCGCCGAACGGTGCGCCGGTATCCCAAGCGGGATAGTTGATGTGCACATTGCCGGCTCTCAGCCGCCGGGCGACACGGCGGGCGCGATCGAGATTGCCGGACTGCACATAGGCCGCAAGCCCGTAAGGCGTGTCGTTGGCGATCTCAACGGCCTGCTCTTCTCCCTCATAGGCGGTAATGCTAAGCACCGGTCCGAAGACCTCCTCACGCGCGATGCGCATGTCGGGGGTCACGTTGGCAAAGACGGTCGGCCGCACGAAGTAGCCGCGGTTCAACCCGTCCGGCCGTCCGGTGCCGCCGGCAACCAGCGTGGCACCTTCGTTTATACCGACCTCGATCAGATCCTGAATTCTGGCGAACTGAACGTCGCTGACGACCGGCCCCAGATCGATGCCCGGCTGGTCGGCAGGCCCGACTTTCAGCTCGGCAGCGGCAGCCCTTGCGATTTCGATCGCCTCCGCCATCCGCATTGCCGGGACCAGCATTCGCGTCGGCGCGTTGCAGGACTGGCCAGTGTTTTCAAAGCAGTCCAGCACGCCCTGCCTTACGGCGGGAGCGAAATCGGCGTCGTCGAGGACGATGTTGGCGGATTTGCCGCCAAGCTCCTGGTGAACCCGCTTGACAGTGTCAGCGGCAGCTTTTGCAACCAGGACGCCGGCGCGGGTCGAACCGGTGATCGATACCATATCGACATCCGGATGGCGGGCAAGCGCCTCGCCGACGGCCGGGCCGTCGCCGTTGACGAGATTGAACACACCGGCCGGAACGCCTGCCTCGTGCATCACTTCGGCGAAGACCATTGCGCTCACCGGTGCAACCTCACTCGGCTTCAGCACCATGGTGCAGCCAGCCGCGATCGCCGGCGCGACCTTGCAGGTGATCTGATTGAGCGGCCAGTTCCAGGGCGTAATCATCGCCACGACGCCAACCGCCTCCTTGGAGATCAAGGTCGATCCCTTCATGCGCTCGAATTCGTAACGCTCAAGCGTCTCGATCATCGTCCGCAGATGCGCGCTGCCGCTGCCAACCTGGTTGTTGAGCGCCATCCGGCGCGGTGCGCCCATCTCGCGCGACACCGCGTCTGCGATATCGGCGGCTCGCCGCTCATAGGCCGCTAATACCCGGCGCAGAATAGCCAGCCGCTCTTCACGGCTGGTCATCGAAAAGGTCGTAAACGCACCGCGGGCGGCCGCAACGGCTCGATCGACGTCCGACGCGTTGCCGAGACTGATCGTCGCGAAAGCCTCCTCGTAGGAGGGATCGATGACCTCCAGTGTCACGGGATCGGCAGGGTCGACCCACGCTCCGTCGATGTAGAATTTCGGGTAGTTGAGCATCTTGTTATCTGCCTTTTGAAAAAGCGCTTTCACGCCTCGTAGGTCACGCGTCCGTCGCAAATGGTTGCAACGGGACGCATTGCGGCGAGTGCCTCACTGGGCGCGGCTTCAACATCGCCATCGAGGATCACGATATCGGCCAGATAGCCGGGCTTCAGCATTCCCTTGCGATCTTCCATGAACTCGACCCAGGCTCCGGCACGTGTATAGGCTGCCAAAGTTTCCGTGAGCGTGAGGCGCTGGTCCGGCAAGCCGTCTTTCCACGGCTTCCGCGTCATGGCATCGTGGATACAGCTCATCGGCGCCAAGGGCGAAACCGGCCAATCGGTGGAAAAGACGATTTCCGCACCCGCATCCGTCAGCGTCCGCCACGCGAAGGCGTAGGGCCAGCGGGCCTCGCCGATGCGGGTCAGATAGGGTTCGAGCGGCAGGCCTGCCGAACCGGGCGGATGGGTCGGCTGCATCGAGGCGACCGTACCGAGCGCGGCAAAGCGGTGAATGTCATCGGGGTGGACCACCTCGATATGCTCGATCCGGTGGCGGCTGTCGCGCCGGCCGTTCGCCTTGGCCGCCGCCTCATAGCCGTCGAGCACAAGCCGCACGGCGCCATCCCCGATCGCATGAACGGCAATCTGAAAGCCAAGCCGGTCGGCCTCCGTGGCAACGCTGGCGAAATGCTCGGACGAAAACAAGGGCTCGCCGCGCCAACCGGGCTCGTCGGCATAGTCCTCAACGAAGACGGCCGTGCCTGACTCTGTGACCCCATCGGCAAAGAACTTGACGAAGTCCGATTTCAGCCGGTCGCCGCCGAAGCGTTCGCGCCAGGCAGCAGCGCGCTCCGTCAGGACGGCGAGTTCCATGAAGTTCTTCATATGAAACGGAATGYGGGCGCGCACCGGAAGCCCCTCCTCCCGCTCGATTTCCTCCAGGAGTTCGAGCTGGTAGAGATTGCCGTCCATGTTCTGGATCGTGGTAATGCCGAGCGAGGCGCAGTAGTGAAGACCGCGGCGGACGGCGGCAAGATCCCTGGCGCGCTGCAATGCGGTTACGTGCGGCGGCTCGCCACCGGTACTTATTCCGAAGCGTTCCCGTCCATAGGTCTGATCAAGTGCCGCGACGGGTGCGATAGCATCGTTTTCCTTAAGCTCACCGGTCGCCAGACCGTCCTTGCCCATGACGATCTCGTTGCCGACGCCAACATTCCTGCCTTCGAGAATGCCAGCAGCCTTCAGTGCCGCAGTATTGGCCCAGGCAGTATGATGATCGGGCGCGAACATCAGCAACGGCCGGTCCGGAAGGATGCGGTCGAGATGATGGCGCGTGACCGGCTCTTCTTCCGAGAGGATCGTATAGTCGGCATACTGGCCGACAATCAGCGTCAAGTCAGGATTTACGGCGGCATAGGCGCGAACCGCTTTTTCCAGAGCCGCGAAACCGTGTACGCCGAACAACGAGAGTTGCGCCAGGCCAATGGATCCGCCGAAGATGTGCATGTGCGCTTCATTGAAACCGGGCAAAACCGTGCCGCCCCGGGCATCGAGGACGCGCGTCGACGGGCCGGCTAACGCCATGACGTCCACCTCGCTGCCGACACCAAGGATGCGGTTGCCGCCGACCGCCAATGCGTCGGCGCGCGGCGCATCTCCGTCCATCGTCAGGATGCGAGCGTTGCGGATGATAATGTCTGCGGTTTGCGGCATGTGGTGAACCTCGTCGGATCGGTTAAGACATGGGGGCAACCGGCCCCCCGAGCCGGCTGCAGCTTTGTTTCAGATAATCAGCCGCTATTTGCGCAGGTTGGTCCAGATCTTGTTGTAGATTTCGACAACGTCGGCCGAGCAAGGCTTCACATATTCAGGAACCACGCCATCGGGCCGTTTGATTTCTGGAGCGCCCGCAAACTCGGCCGGCATGAATTTATCCGAACCGGCAACACCATTGTCGTATTTGTTGTAGTCGGAATTCATCCCGGCATTTTCCGGGTCCATGAGGAAGTTCTGGAAGAGTTTGGCATTTTCCAGGTTCGGCGCCCCTTTCAAGACGACGGCGTTGTCCATGAAGCCCTCGATGCCTTCCTTCGGATAGGAGAATTTCATCGTCGGGCGCTCCAATCGCGCGCGATAAGCGTTGCCATTCCACATCATCGAGGCATCGACGTCATGAGAGGTCAGGAGCGTCTGACCGTCATAGCTGAAGGTGCGCCAGTGGGGCTTTGCCTTGTTCAGCAGGTCACTAATCTGCTTCAACTGCGTCTTGTCGCCCGTGCACCGCGGGAATCCAAGATAACGCTCGGCGGCATGCATCACCGAATTCATGTCATCGAGCATGTTGATGCGCCCGTCGAGTTCCTTCGGAGGATCGAAGAGGATCGCATAGGTATCGATGTCGCCCTTGTAGATCGCCGCATCGACTGCGAACGAGGTCAGCCCGTGCATCCACGGAACCGAATAGTGGCGCCCATCATCCCAATAAACACTCACCATATCGGGCCGCAGGTTTTTGAAGTTTTCCATCGAGGCGGGCTCGGTCTTTTCGAGCATATCCTCCTTCACCATGATCTCCACCGTGTAGTCGCTCGGCATGGCGACGTCGTAGCCAGAACTGCCGGCGCGCACCTTCGACAGCATGGTCTCGTTGGAGTCGTAAGAGTCGATCGTCACCTTGACATCGTATTGCTTGGAGAACTTCTCGATCATCTGGGGGCTGGCATAGTCACCCCAATTGAAGATGTGCAACTCGCCGGCGGCGAAGCAGGTGGAAGCCGACAGGACGACGGCGGCGGCGGTGAGGGTCGAAAGTCTGCGCATTTCAAGGACCTTTCCGTTGACGGACGATAGAGGATCAGTTGCGGCGGCGAAGGGAGAGCACGAAGGAGAACACGATGAAGGCGAGCGAAATCAGCAGCAGCAGCGTGCACATCGCGTTGAGTTCCGGCGTAAGCGTCCGGCGAATGCGCCCCCAGATGTAAAGTGGCAGTGTCGTCTCCCCCGGCCCGGCGATGAGCTGGGTAATGGTGAAATCGTCGAAGGAAACGATGAAGGCGAGTGCCGCGCCCGAGGAAATGCCGGGCACCAGCAGCGGCAGCGTCACATGGCGGAAGGTCTGCCACTGCGTGGCGTAAAGGTCGGCCGCCGCATTATCCAGCGTGATGTCCATACCCTCGAGCCGGGCACGGATCGGCAGATAGGCGAAGGGGATGCAAAACGCCGCATGGGCGAGAATGAGCTTCCAGACGCCGAATTCGACACCACTGATGCTCGACAGAAAGGCGAAGAACGACAGCAGCGACACCCCGGTAACGATCTCGGGCACGACAAGCGGTGACGTGATGGCGAGGTAGGCGGAGGCTTGACCGCGCCAGGGGCGGCCGCGTGTCATCCCGAGAGCTGCCGCCGTGGCGAGCACCGTGGAAATCAACATGGCACTGACGGCGACCACCAGCGACAGAATGGTCGCATCGTAGAATTCGCCGTTGGCAAGCACGACATTGTACCAGTTTCCGGTGAAACCCTGCCACCTTGCGCCGACATTGCTGGCAGAGTTGAAGGAATAGGCAACGATCACCAGGAGCGGCAGGTAGAGCACGGCGATACAAGTGCAGGCGATGAAGCCAAAGCCGGTCTGTTTCTTGACATCCAGCGAGCGGATTGAGACGACGTCAGCCATGGCTCACTTCTCCCGAGGTTTTGCGAAGCTGGAAGAAGAGGGCGACCATCACGAATGCCATCAGGATCATCGAGAAGGCAGAGCCGAGCGGCCAGTTCCGCGACGAGCCGAATTGCAGGGCGATAAGGTCGCCGATCATCAAGTGGCKGCCACCACCCATCAGAAGCGGCGTCACATAGGCTCCGAAGGAAGGGATGAAGACCAACACGCAGCCAGTCATGATGCCCGGCCATGCAAGCGGGATAATAATGCCGGTCAAAACCTTGAAGCGGCTTGCGTAGAGATCGTAACCGGCCTCGACCAGCCGGAAATCCAGCTTCTCCAGCGATGCGTAAATCGGCAGGATCATGAAGGGCAGGAAGCTGTAGAAGAGACCGAGCAGAATGGCGAAATCGGTGAAGATCATCGTCACCGGCCGATCGACGAAGCCCAGTGACAGCAAAATCGTATTGATCAGCCCTTCGTCGCGGATGATGAACATGATGGCGATCGTGCGCACCAAAAGATTGGACCAGAATGGCACCGTCACCAACAGCACCCACCAGTTGCGCGTCTCCGGCGGCCGTGTCGCCATGTAGTAGGCGGTCGGAAAGCCGATCAGCAGGCATATCACCGTGGTAACGAGGCCGAATAGCAGAGTGCGTGCGTAAATCAGCAGATACTCCGGCGAGAAAACGAGGGTTTCGTCGAAAATATCCTTCTGAAACAGGAAGTTCACATAGGCATCGGTGGAGAATTGCCATTGCACGCCGCCGTAGTTGGCCGGCACGGTAAAGGAATAGGCAAGCACAATCAGCAGCGGCAGGACGGCGAAAGCCAGGATGAACAGGATAGCCGGCAGGGTCAGCAG